>JBAWFY010000650.1:0-6997 GCA_049592335.1 Occallatibacter sp. | reverse complement strand
GGGCTGAAGCCCCGACTCCTTTTTAGCCCTTTGCGGCGTGAGTGAACTCACACCCTGATACAAGACGATACGTCCGTGATCATGGTGCGGTGGTGGTCGAGCCTGATACAAAACTGTTGGTCGAGGTTGGTGCTCCCACAATAGCTGTGATCTTGGCGGCTTGGTCGAGATGGGCGGCGATTTTTGTGGGAGACGGCAGGGGCTGAAGCCCCGAGTCTTTATTACCGCCCTTTGCGGCGTGAGTGAACTCACACCCTGATACAAGACGATACGTCCGTGATCATGGTGCGGTGGTGGTCACCCCTGATACAAGACCATACGTCAGTGATTACTCTAATCACCAGATTTTGGCGAATCGGGCCAGACGGGGCTGGTCAACTGGATGGTCATCATGGGGCCGTCGGGATAGAGGGGGCCCTGCTCCCGGAGAAAGACTGGGGCTTCGCCGGCGATGATCCAAATCTGAATATTCGGAGGCTCCTTGCCGATGAGGGGCGCGACTACGCCGGCCAGTCCGCCGAGCTCAATCTTGATCTCATAGTGGATGGCCTTTCGAGGAAAGCCGCCAACGGAAAAACTTTCCTCGGCCTGTTTCGAGAGAATGAGCTTCACGATGCGCGGCTTGGGTGTGGCCACCAGCATGGAAACTGTTGTCTCCGCAGTGTCGGGCCGCAGGTTTTCTAACACCAAGGGGACTATCCCGTTCGCCAAGTCCGGCGGCAGGTTGACGTGGTCGGTGTTGACCTCCTCCTTGCCATCTTTTTCTGTGGAACGGACGGTGACCTGGCCGCTATGGACGTCGATGGTGAGATCGATGGGATGCGGAAAGGAAGGGCCTTTCTGAATATGGTGGTAGGCGATGAGTTGGAAGGTACGATGTTGCGAGAAGACCGTGGTTTCATCGTCAACGGAGCCATCTTTGAAGGTGAAGAGCGTTTGGGTTGTGACGCGGTCGCCATGGACCACTTGAGTGTTGTCTCCTGAAGCCACGATGCGCCCGTCTTCGGCACGCAGTTCGAGAAAGCCGTGCATCGTGCCTTGGACAAAACGGACGGGAGCGGGATGAGCGGGGGCTGAATCTGCTCGTGCGGCTGGCCGCAAGATGCCGACCGTCAGGGCAATCAGGAAGCAGGTTCGGAGGCATCGCGGGAAGAGATTTTTGATGCGCTGTTTGCGAGGAGTGGCCATTCATAGGTAGATGGAGGGCGCGCCCGATGAGTTGCAATGTTTCAGCACTGACTCTTCGCGAGGGTTGCAAGATCGTTCGTCGCGGCATGTGCTAGTGTGGACAGACAGTCAGCGGCACTTCGCGCCGCCTTCCCTAAACCTCGGAATCAAAATACCCACATTCACCGGAATACGCACCCTGGGTCTGTTTCAGCATGTTGGTCCGGGGGAGTGCCATCAACGCAGCGCAGACGATTTAGGAGGTTTCTCAGTGATTACGCAAGGACTCTATCAATTTGGCAGCAACCTTTTTGCGGCATGGAAGGGCGAGGTTGGCGACGACCGTCTCTTCTACGCGAAGTTCGACGGCACAAGCTGGAAGAGCGAGACGGTTCACATTCCGGGCAACAGCAGCGTGGGGCCGTCGCTGGCCTCGCCGAATGCGAACCAGCTGTTTGCGATCTGGAAGGGCGAGAACAGCGCCAATGACCAGCGGATCTTCTACTCCATCTATACGAATGGCGCCTGGCAGAATCAGGTGCAGGTGGAGGGATGGGTGAGCAGCATGGGGCCTTCGCTGGGGGTGGTGGGCGACATTCTCTATGCGGCTTTCAAGGGCGGAGATGGGGACAACCAGATTTATTGGTCGCAATGGACGGGGTCGGGCTGGAGCACGAAGCAGGCGATTCCGGGCGCGACGAGCGTGGTGGGGCCGTCGCTGGCCGGGATGGGGACACAGCTCTACGTGGGATGGGTCGGGCTGGGCGGCCCGGGATTGCAGTTCCTGCAATTTGACGGGAGCAACTGGACGGCCGTGCCGGCGATCCCAGGGAATCCGGGGAGCAATGTCGGGGTGTCGCTGGCGTCATTGGGCAACTCGCTTTATGCGGCATGGAATGGCGAAGGCACTGACCAAGGAATCTATTACTCCATTTTTACAAACGGCTCGTGGGTGTGGCAGATTCCGGTGACGGGCGTGAGCAGCAGCAATGGCGCCGCGCTGGCTGCGTACGGCACGAAAGTCTACGCCATGTGGACGGGGCCGGGAAACGATCAGAACCTGAACTATGCCATTGTGACCAACAACGGATGGACGGACCAAAACACGCTGCCGGGCAACAGCGGGCAGGACAATGCGCTGCCGCCCTACGGAGGACTCAGCAGCAGCTCGAATTACCTGATGGGGAGCGGCAACTGCGCCAATTTGGCGAATCCTACCGTGACCATCACCATCAACGAGCCGCTGATCGTGCAGCCGGGAGTTCAAAACTTCGGCTTCCAACTCAACTGTTATTCGTCGGGAAGCGGACCGATTGCGTGGCAGCAATATCTGATCGTGCCACGCTTCGATAGTGGTCAAGTGACGTACGGTTTTCAGGGTTGGGGAAACGGCAACACAGGCCATGGCGGGTTGCTGATCGACGATGCTCCCGCCCCGTCGCTGGCCAGCATTAGCAACGGCACGATCCCTGCGAAGTGGGTAATGACTTTTGTACTGAAAACCGACTCGAACGGGAATATCTACGAAGCGGAGTTTTCAGTAAATGACCCAAGCCGATCGCCCACGCTGGTGCAAAAAAGCATTGCGCGCAGCACGAACCCGGCGCCCATCGCAGCCATGCAGTTGAACATTGTTGGGCCATCCGGCGGCACGACTACGAATGTATTTCAGTCGGGTGCGGGCACGATTGTGTATAGCGGGAGCAATCAGTTGAGCGCTCTGCGCGCGGTGCCCTCGTGCGCTGAAGTTTCGAATCCTACCGGCGAGATATCCAACATCAGTTACAGTGAGATTCCAGTGAATGGAACTCTGGTGCAGAGTTTTGGCGTGATTCCGGGATAAGTGTTCTAGGTTGGAAGAAAAACGCCTGGCTGCGGGGGCAGCGTGCGCGCTGTCCCCACGACTGGCTCTTACAGCGTTTTTTCGTCTGCGGAATCGAGGGCTACGTCTTTGGCGGCGCGGCTCCATCCGATGCGCAGATCCTTGACGTTGTGGAGGGCGAAGTTGCCGGTTGCGTTCGTGGGCGCGGTGATGGCGAAGAAGTCGGCGCGGTTGACGTCGGTGAGATAGAAGGCGGGGCGCAGGTCGGGCGTTGTGCTGGCGATCTCGACGTGGCTCATTTCGAGGTTGCGGATGTGGCGCAGGAAGAATCCGCCGGATGGCGTAGGCCCGAACATGGTGGGCTCGGGATAGGCGTCTTCTTTTTCGGGCGGATCGGTGAAGGTGAGAGCGGGCAACCCGGCGGCGTTGTCGAAGTACTTGACGGCGGCGTTCTCTATATAGATGTTGGCGAGCTTTATGTCTTCAATGTTGTAGCCGGGAATGCCGCTGAGGATCGACGAGATCTGCGTGGGCGCGTTGTGGCAGACGAGATTGTCGACGAGGATGCGCTTGAGCGTGCCGGGTTGGGTGGAGTCTTTGGGGCCGCGCAGGCGCGCACCCAAGCGCATAAATAGAGGCGGGGCGGTGAGATCGCGCATGGTGGTGTTGACGATGGCGATGTCTTCAAGCAGAGCGCCGTCGACAGTTTCGAGCGCGTAGCCATGGCAGCCCTCGAAGACGCAGCCGGTGATGGTGATGTTCTGGAAGCCGCCGTTCGATTCCGTTCCGCACTTGATGCGGCCGGTGCCATAGGCGTGCGCGCCTGGCGGGAACTTCTTCCAGGAGCCATCGATGACCGAGCCGAGCTGATAGCAGCCAGTGACAAAACAATTGGCAATGGTGACGTTGCGCGTGGGCCGCGCGTAGCCGAGGGCGTAGCTGGACTTGGGACAGATGCCGTCGTCCCAGGGGGAGTTGACGGTGCAGTTGGAGACGCGCACGTTCTGGCAACAGTCGATGTCGATGCCGTCGCGATCGGTGTCGATGGTGAGGTTGTCGATGGTGAGGTTGTCGACGCCGGTGAGGAGCAGGGCGAAGTGGCCGCCTTTGAGGATGGAGAAATCGCGCAGGAGAACGTTGCGGCAATTTTTGAGGGCGATGGCCTTGTTACCGACGCCAGGCTGCTCGGCCTGATACATGGGGTAGTCGCCGCGCGGTGGGTATTCGCGCCGGGGTGGCGCGGGGATGGAGTGGAAGTTTGGGTTGACCGGTTCGGTGCCGAAGCCGCGAAGAGTGGTGGAGGCGGAAGGCGCGGGACCGCTGCCGAAGCTCAAACCCTTTCCATAGATGAGGCCGGGGCCGGTGATGGAGAGGTCGTGGAGGTCTTCGCCCCAGACGAGCGAGTTGTGCCAGTGGTTGTGGCCGTAGTCCTGATAGGCGTCCCATGCGGTGTTGGGCTCGGCGGGGTCGTAGACGCCGCCGTTGTAGCCGGTGGTGTCGCCGGGGCGGGGCGAGTCGGCGGCAAGGATGGTGGCGCCTGCGTCGAGATAGAGATGGACGTTGCTCCTGAGATGGATGGAGAAGCAGAGATAAGTGCCGGCTGGGAAGTAGACGGTGCCTCCTCCGGTGGCGGCGGCTTCGATGGTGCGATTGATGGCCGGAGTGTCGAGGGTTTTGCCGTCGCCGGTTGCGCCGTATGGGCGGACGTTGAAGATTGTCTCTGCGTCGGGGCTGGCAGAGGATTGCGCAGAAGAGGCAAGAGTGGGCAGAGCGGCTCCGGCGACGCCGAGGCTGCCGATGCGGAGTAGATCGCGGCGGGCGGGATTCATTTTTAGCTCCTAGCTTCTAGCTCGTACGTGGCGAGCGGACGCAATTGCGCATCGAGAATTTTCGCTGACCGGAAGTTCAGGTCGAGCCAAGACAGGGAATTATCGGATTTGGGACGCGGGGACGGCAAGGGGGGTGCTCTGATCGAGTGAATTCGAACCTAGGCATCATGGTCTCCCACATCTCCAGAGCGAGATGTGGGGCACCCCGGGATGATGCAATATCCAGCGGTCAGCGACCTAGCGGGCAATTAAGTGGGGCAGGTAGGCGAGGAGGCTGACGTAGATTCCGGCTAGGGCGGCGAGAACGAGGCTCTGGAGGAAGACGGAGCGGAGGATGGGGCCTTCCTGGCCGTAACTTTGCGTGGCGGTGCTGGCGACGACGATGCTGGGGGCGGCGATCATCTTGCCCATGACTCCTCCGGAGGCGTTGGCGGAAGCCATGAGGATGGGCGAGACGCCGAGTTGGCGGGCGGTGAGGGTTTGCAGGCTGCCGAAGAGGACGTTGGAAGCGGTGTCGGAACCGGTGCTGGCGGTGCCGAGCCAGCCGATGAGCGTGCCGAAGAAGGGATAGAGCACGCCGGTGCGGGCAAAGGCGAGACCGAGGGTGGCGTCGAGTCCGCAGTAGCGCGTGACGTAACCGAGGGCCATCATGGCGGCGATGGTGACGATGGTGTAGCGGATTTTGTATGCGGTACGAAAAAAGGCGCGGGCCAGCGAAATGGGGCCAAAACCAAGAAGGAAACCAGCGAGAAGAGATGCGATGGAGATTCCCGTGCCGGTTGCGGCGAGCCAGTTGAGATTGAAGACTGCAGGCTCGGCGGTGGGCGCGGCGACAACCGGCGGAGTGCGGAGGACGATATGGTCGAGGCCGGCGACGGGGAGCTTGATGGTGGTGCGGATGTCGATCCAAGAAGAGAAGCGGGGCAGGCCCCAGAGAAAAACTACGACGCTCAAGACCAGCCAGGGGAGCCAGGCCTTGAAGATGGCGGCGGAGGTATGGCCGTGAATTTGGCGCGCGTGGCCGGTGATGTCGTCCCGGTTGACGCCGAGGGTGCGTTTGGGCTGCCAGAAGCGGAGAAAAACGACGAAGACCACGATGGTGGATGTGGCGGAGACAATGGCGACGAGCCAGGGACCGCTCGCGAAGGCCATGACGAGTTGTGCGAGAGAAAAGGTGATACCGGTGACAAGAATTGCGGGCCAGACTTCGATCATGGCGGCGAAACCTGCGAAGGCCCAGACGAGCCAGCAGGGAACGAGGAGATCGAAGGGGAGAAGAATGACGGCAGTGGTGCGGGTGAGGGCGAGGAGATCGAGGCCGGTGACGCCGTGGAGAGCGACCACGGGAATGCCCATGCTGCCGAAGGCGACGGGAACGGTGTTGGCGAAAAGACAGAGCCCTGCGGCCTGCAGGGGGCGGAATCCGAGGCTGATGAGAATGGCGGCGCAGACGGCGACGGGCGCGCCGAAGCCTGAGGTGCCCTCGAAAAATGCGCCAAGTGCGAAGGCGATGAGGAGAAGTTGCAGGCGCGCGTCGGCGGTGATGCCGGTGAGGCTTTGCTGCAGGGTGACGAAACGGCCGGTCTGGACCGTGAGGTCGTAGAGGAAGATGACGGGAAGAATGATCCAACAGATGGGGAAGATGCCGTAGCCCGCGCCGTAGGCGGCGGCGGTGAAGGCCAGGCGCGTGGGCATGTGAAAGATCAGGACGGCGACGGCGAGCGCTGTTGTGAGACCGGCGACCGCGGCGATGTGGGCTTTGAGGCGCAGAATGGCCATGGCGCTGAGGAGCACAACGATGGGCAGTGCGGCGATGAGCGTGGAGAGTTGCCAGAGACGGGTGGGGTTGTAATTCTGTGGCCAGTGTGAGGGGGTAGAGTGGGTGGCGAAGAGGTAAATGATGCCGAGAAGGGCGGCGAGAACGACTGCGGCTTCGAGAATTCGCTGAGCAGATGGGGACGAATTGAGTGCGCGAGCGGGCGGATTCGAAGACATGAAACCTCACCGGAGGAAGAGAGCAAATTGTACGCGAACTGTCCGAGATTCAGCTTATAAGGAAGTACGTTGTGGTCGTTAGTGACCTGAACGGCCGGGGAGAAGTCTGACATATTAGACCGGGCACATGTCTGACACTTTTTCCTTATCAGGAAGGTTTTTGTTGTTGTCCCGTTGACGCAGC
>JBAWFY010000649.1:0-2842 GCA_049592335.1 Occallatibacter sp. | reverse complement strand
GATTTCGGCTTATCTAATCAAGGTCCCACCGCGGCCTCCGACGGATACCCGCCGGGATATCCTGGTCCCTGTTACTTCCGCCCCAAATCATTCCGCCAGGTGTAGCCCTCCTTTTCGAGCAGGTGGTCGGCGCACTCGGGGCCCCAGGAACCGGCGAAGTAATTCGGAAAGACTTCGGGCTTTTTCGCAGCCCAGGCTTCGATGACCGGCGTGTAGAGAGCCCAGTTGGTCTCCACACCGTCGCGGTGCGAGAAGAGTGTCTGGTCGCCGAGCATGGCATCGAGCAGCAGCCGCTCATAGCCGTTGGCGCTGGATTTGCCGAAAGCCGCCTCGTAGTCGAAGTCCATATTGACCGGGCAGACTGCCATCTGCGCGCTACTCGGCACCTTGGCGCCGAAGCGCAGCGCAATTCCCTCGTCGGGCTGAATGCGAATGGTAAGCAGGTTCGGCTGAATCTCGCTGCACGGGCCTGACTTGGCGATGCGATTGAAAATCAGGAGCGGCGGCTGCTTGAACTGGATTGAGATTTCCGTAGCGCGTTTTTTCATGCGCTTGCCGGCACGCAGATAGAACGGAACCCCGGCCCAACGCCAATTGTCGATAGTCAGGCGCAACGCCGCAAACGTCTCCGTACCCGATTCCGGATTGACGCGCTCCTCATCGCGATAGCCGATGACGTGCTCGCCGGCGACAATGCCCGGGCCATACTGCCCGCGAACCGCGTTGAGGATGGGAATGGGAGGAATGGCCTGCCAGACTTTAAGCTTTTCGCGGCGCACGCTCTCCGCGTCAAAGTTCGCGGGCGGCTCCAGTGCGACCAGGGCCAGCAACTCCATCATGTGGTTCTGGACAACATCGCGCAGGGCGCCGGCCTTCTCGTAAAACGGGCCGCGACCCTCGACGCCGAGCGTCTCGGCCACGGTGATCTGCACGTGGTCGATGTAATTGCGTTTCCAGATGGGCTCGAAGATGCCGTTGGCGAAGCGGAAGACGAGCAGGTTCTGCACCGTCTCCTTGCCCAGGTAGTGGTCGATGCGGAAGACCTGGCTCTCGTTGAAGACCGCGTTGACCTGGTGGTTCAATTCGCGCGCCGAATCCAGATCGTGGCCGAAGGGCTTCTCAATGACGACGGCCGTGCGGCCTTTTTCCGGCTGCGCCATGCCCTGCGCGCCTAGATTCTCCACGATTCCGGCAAAGAACTCGGGCGCGGTAGCGAGATAGTAGAGCCGGTCGGGGCCGATTCCCTTCTCCCGGGCAATGCGGTCGAGTTCCGTCTGCAGATTTGCGTAGTGGCTAGGATCGTCGAAGTTGAGCGGGAAATAGCTGATGTGGCTGACGAAGCTCTCGATCTTCGGATCGGACGAATCCACGCCGCCCAATTCCACCAGCCCCGCGCGCATGTCGGCCGCGAACTCGTCCCCAAGCGGCCTGCGTGCCACGCCCACGATCGCAAACTGCCTGGGCAGGAGATTCGATTGATAAAGATGAAACAGCGCCGGAATCAACTTGCGCTTGGTGAGGTCGCCCGAAGCGCCGAAGATGACCAGGACCGTGGGGTCGGGAATGCGCTCGATGCCCTTCGGCACCTGCGAAAGATCCTCGGCGCTGACGCTCATTTGCATTGTCGCCATGGGAAACTCCGGAGAAGCAGCTATCGGCTTTCAGCCATCAGCTGTCAGCTTGGTTTTCGCCGGAGCGACGATCTCGCTCTCCGCCGGCAAGCTGAAAGCCGATAGCTGAGGAATGTGAGCTGGCTTTACTTCTTTGCTTTTGCGAAGCGCTTGTTGACCTCGTTCCAGTTGACGACGTTCCACCATGCGGCGAGGTAATCGGGGCGCTTGTTCTGGTACTTGAGGTAGTAGGCGTGCTCCCACACATCGTTGCCGAGAACGGGATAAAGCCCCTGCGAAAGCGGCGAATCCTGATTAGCCGTGGTGATCACTTTGAGCTTGCCAGCCGTGAAGACCAGCCAACCCCATCCGGAGCCGAACTGTTTGGCCGTGGTCTCGTTGAAGGTTTTCTTGAAAGCTTCAAAGTCGCCGAAGTCGGCGGCAATCTGCTTGGCGATATCGCCAGTAGGCTGCCCACCCACGCCGGGCGAATTCGCAGCACCCATAATGGCCCAGAACATGGAGTGATTCGAGTGGCCGCCACCGTTATTGCGCACCGCGCCGCGAATATCTTCGGGAATCGCGTTGAGGTCGCTGATGAGGTCGTCAACGGTCTTGGCGGCAAGGTCGGGGTGGCTGGCCAGGGCGGCATTCACGTTGTTGATGTAGGCCTGGTGGTGTTTGTCGTGATGCAGATGCATGGTTTCGGTGTCGATGAAGGGCTCAAGCGCGTTGTAGTCGTAGGGAAGCGGCGGTAATTCGTATGCCATTGGGGAATTTCTCCTTCGTTCGGATTGTAAAGGTTGGAGCCTGCTTCGCTTATACAAGGATGGATGCCGAAACCGGCAGCGAAGGTGCAGAGAAAGTTCACAGATTGAGATGAATAGGCCATGAATCGCGGTTTCCGGATTTGGCCGCAGGGAACGCTTCGCCCGGCTCACTCGCTCGCGTTCCACTTGTGAAAAAAAGTTGCGGAATCGGCCGGCGTTTCCCGAATGCGCAAAGAATCGCCGGTCAGCGTTCATCAATTTCCAGCGCGTTTGTATCCAGGGGAAACCATGCCGGAGCACCAAGCGCAAGGCGAGCCGGCGGCCCGAGGGGCGGACGCGCCTCAAAAACCTCGGGATCACATACGGCGGCCGCATCAACAGCCAGCGCAACCCGGTGCCCGGCGTGATCGATCCGGCAAAACCGCCAGCGGCCGGGATCGTCATCGACGCTGGATTCAACCT
>JBAWFY010000648.1:0-4599 GCA_049592335.1 Occallatibacter sp. | reverse complement strand
CCACCTTGAATCCGTGGTCGTTCATGTTGAGGACTAGATTCTGTCCCATCACGGCAAGGCCGATGAGGCCGATATCGCACGATGCTTCAGGCATTTTTTCTCTCCGAACGTCAGAAGTTTAGCACTGCGGAATTTTGTTTCCTTTGAAGCCATTTTAACTTAGTGGTCTGACCTCGGGAGGCATCAGAGCCAGCGTCCTGCCAGCCAAGCCAGAGTTCTTGAACGGGGCGTAACTCAGCCGGTGGGTGAGTTGCTCTTTTTTAACGTGGGCTCGCAATTCCTGGATTTCTGGCACATATCGGTACTCATCCTGTACGCATGGTAATTTCCGCACAGAGGCTAAGGGGGAGCAGGGCTAGAAAGGGTTGGCGAACTTTCAAGGAGAGAGCTCTATAACATATCTTCAAAAGACGACAGAAGATCGTCAATGAGAAGAGGAAAATGCGGCCGCTAGACCTCGCTCCTGACTCCTTACTGAATCTTGAGCGTAGTCATATTCGACATTTTCCCATCCGCAACGAGGTAAACGCTCGCCTCGCCCGTTCCGGCCAGCCAAGCAGGCAGGAAGATGGTCACTTGGTCCGTGCTTTCGCTGTGCGCCAAGGCGCCGAAACCGATCACTGGCACTCTCTGCCCCGCGACGAACGCCTCCACTTGATCTGCTTCGCGCAACCCGGTCCCCTGCAACTGTACCGTCACGCTCGCGGGGATAGGCTGGGACAAACAACTCAGGGCCACCCCGGCCCCGCAGGTGAACGCAGGCCGATTTGGAGTGCCCGAATCGCTCCAATACGCGCGCGCCACCCCGGCCCCGTTCGCGTTCGCGGAATAGACTCCCGGTGCGCCCGGGCCAACGTCCAGGCTGCCCCAGAGAACCGGAAAGCCGTGACTCAGCACCGCGGCGTTGGCCTGCCCGAAATAGACCCCTCGCGGCATCGTGAAAGTGGCATGCGTCGGAGATATCAATTGGATGGGAACCACGGTGGTGCCCGACCAGCGATCGAGGATCGCGATGGCTGATGCGTCCTGCGAAGGATAAGGAAAATTCACGGTTACCTGTTCCTGAGGAGTTACCGCGCCTGGCAGCAGGCTCGCGGCATTCGCAAAACTCACGAGCGGCGGAGTCACCAGGTCGGCGCGCAACACGCTATAGGGAGGCACCGTGATCGGATTGCCCGAAATTGCCGTCTGAATCGTAATCGCATTCTGGTCTGAGGGTTCGTTCGCCGCGTCGGGATAGGCGGAAGTGACGAATTGCTCTCGGATCGGCCCTGCAACCTCTCTGCCGTCGATGCGGATGGCCACGCTTTGCGGTTCACAGCTTTTGTTCGTGATCACCACAGACATTGCGCCCAGCGCGTTCGAATAGCTCATAGCGTAAAGCGCTGGAACAGGACCGATACCCGTCGCCGGCACCGTTGCGCCCCCGCTGACCACCGTCTGGTGCGATAGCACGGCGGTCTTCATTACGCTGTTCAACACGGCAAGTCCGTCACCCTGCGCGCTCACGTAGAATCCATAGTCCAGCAAGAGGGTGTTGACGATCGTGCCGGCTTTTCCCGCGGCTTCGACTGTGTCATGGAAATCGTTCGCGGCATATACCCCGGCATTGTTCGTGATTTGGCTCGGCCCCACGTGCAGAACCGCCGACTGCGTTGACATCCGCATCACATATTCGGCCGAATAGACACCGCCCCACACCGTGTCGTCCGTTAGCGACTTGGTCCCATCCGCCGCGTTCGGAATCGAGGGGTCGAACTCGGTGTTTAGGATCTTCACGCCCCGTGGGCCAACCTGCTCCTCCAGATTTTGAATCACCGAAGTGGTTCTGGTAACCAGAACTGCGGTTTCGTCCGCCATCCAAGTACAGAACGGCCCTTTGCTGAAACTCGGGTAATCATGAAACGAGATTGCGTCCCAATACTTGTCGGGATAGGCCGCGATCCCCAGATTCCAGGGATTGCTCTCAGATCCAGCTGCCGCCTGATCGGTAACAAATATGGAGATGATCGCATCAGGCAGCTCTGCCTTAATCGCGTCGCGATAATGCCTCATCTTATCCAGATAGTCGGCGGGGGTTGGAAAGAAGCTTGTGGGCGTGCCGGTATAAAGGTAGGGTTCGTTAGAAAGCTCCCACGCCGCCACGTGGATCTGATTGTCCTTTACAAATTTCGCCAGCAAACCGGCGGAAGCAGGCGTGTCGGTGAATCCATTTACGCAGATGATCAGGGGTGCGCCCAGCAGGTTACCGCGATTGGCCGCATCGATGAGCCGCGCGCCTCCCAATCCGGCCACAATGTCGATCGTGTCTCCAGAACTAGCCACACCGGAACCAGCGGGAAACTCGTCGTACCAGTTCACGTTGTCTTCGCCGGCCTGCCAATCGTAAATGTCGCTGCTGGTCCCGCCCGGAAAGCGCACCCACCCGAACCCGAGGGTGTTCGCAAGAGCATTGAAACGGTAGTCCCAATAGACGACCGGCGTGCCGAGCTCGGCGCTGACGCCGGAGAAGCCCGGCGCAAGCGGGGTGGTGACGTTTGTGTCGATGTCGATGGTCGCAGCGGTGGTACTGCTGGTCTGTGCCAGCGCCGGCAACGAAAGGACACCCAGCAGGGCTGCGAACAGTAGAAAAATCCGGGGATCTTTCATCGATCGAGGCGCCAACCGACGACTGAATGCGGGGAAGGATGCAGTCATTTGTCGATTCTTATAACCTCGGATTGGGCGCAAGTCAAGTAAATTAAATCATAGGGTTCTGGCTCCTTTTTGCCAGGTGCCGGGCACACCAGGTCTCGATTCTGAGACTTGGGAAACCCTTCCAACTACGGATTGCTCCCGGAAAACGCCGTTGTCGCCAGGATTCGGCCCCGGCATTCTACTCGCGACTTCCCGCTCCCTATTCCCTGTCTTTTTTCACTCAACGCTCAAATCCGCGTCCGCATCCACTACCAACTTGTCGCCGGCGATCTGGACGGAGTGAATTTTCAGACGGGTGAGACTCACTTTGTATCCCGAATTGACCGTCGACCCTGCCAGCGCGCTGCGCAGCAAATCGACGGCATTCACTCTCAGGCTTTTTGGCACCTGGCCGCGCAGGAACGGGGCGAGCACAAAGTTGATCTCTTTGCGATCAGAGACCTTGTCGAGGCGCGCGTCGCGGAAGCCGATCGTCTCCCCGTCCGCTGTTGGTTCGAGCGAAACTTCGGCCGGGAGGGTAAGGCTGACACCGATGCACGCGCCGCCCACGGCCCTCCCCATCCGGGCGACGGTCTTGACCCGCACCACGATTCGGTCCTGCTCGAAGCTCAGGTGCGGATCCTCGGTGGAGATGAAACACGGCGAGTGCAGGTTACCTTTGAGGTAGTACCGGCCATTTGGCTCGCTGAAGAGTTGTTGCTTCAGCGTCCGCTCCAGCGCATCGCGGCTCACGGTTAGTTCCACGGCGCGGCACCGGGCAATCCCTGCCAAGGGCCCGGCCAACAGCACCAAAGCTACTACAATTGTCGTACGCGAGGAGGTCATGCGGCTATTCTTTCACTCCCAGCGTTTTCCACTGTTTTCTTCGGCTAAGAAGGCCTTTTTCTTGGCGGTGAATTACAAGGTGGGAATCCTTGTAAGTATCGCAAAAAACGTAAGTTATATCATGCATACTCTTATCTCAAATGTCCCTAAAAACTCTGGTTTCCTATTGATTTTTGAACAAAATCTCCGTAAAATGACAATAAATGCTCCTCGGGCACTACCGCATGCCCAGCCCCCCACCGAGGACGTACCGCAAATCCTTCTTTAAGGACACACAAATCGATGGCAAAGCGTCGTGGAAATCCGAATTGGGGCAAACCAGAGCCCATCGGGCCGGTTGTGCCCACAGTAACCTCCTTCGAGCAAGTGACTAAGGAGTTCAAGCTGCCGCCGGATCAGTTCATCCGGTCGACCCGCCTCCGCGAGTGGGCGCGCCGCAACAAGAATTCGAAATATATCCCTGAGGCTTTGCTCGAAGCTTGGGGTTTTGAGATTGAGTCCACATTGTAGGATCTTCGCCAGTTGAAACAGAGACGCCGCCTGTGGGCGGCGTTTTTGCTGCATGCAATCCGAATCCGGACCATCCATCATTCGCTTGTCTCATTCCTGTAAATTCGTTGGTCCCCCTTTGCCGTCGTCCGCTGCATTCGGCGAGAATAACAGCATCCCAATGCCCGAGCTCTCCCGCACTCCCGAGCCGCACTTCACCGACGTTCCCGGCGCTCTGGATGAAATCCGCGCCGGGCGCATGGTGGTTGTGGTTGACGACGAGGACCGCGAGAACGAGGGCGACCTGACGCTGGCCGCCGACTTCGTTACGCCGGAGGCCATCAACTTTATGGCCCGGTACGGCCGCGGCCTCATCTGCCTCACGCTGACCGAGGAGCGCGCCGACTATCTTCGCCTGCCGCCGATGACGCAGCAGAACTCCTCGCGCTTCGGCACCGCGTTTACGGAATCGATTGAGGCGCGCGAGGGCGTGACCACGGGAATCTCGGCGGCCGACCGCGCCCGCACCGTCCGCGTGGCCATCGATCCCCATTCGACGGCTGCCGATCTGGCCCGTCCCGGCCATAT
>JBAWFY010000647.1:0-2211 GCA_049592335.1 Occallatibacter sp. | reverse complement strand
GACAAACAGAGCGCGATTAGAGCGCAGGTCGGTGCGCTTCTGAATTGGTTCCCGGAACAAGCGCGGAGCATAGGCAGGAGGAGGAATCGGAGGCCCAGAGCAGGCATACATGCGCCCTACTTTCCAGTCGCTATTTTCTTCCCTGGTCCACTCGACCCCCTTCGCCATCCCCCAAAGGGCTGTGAACTTCTGGCAGCCAAATGGATTGCTGTTCAGGGGTTTCCTCTTTGTGATTGATCTCGTTTGTAAAGATTGAAGGGCAATTAGTCCGCATAGTCCACAGTGATCACAAAGGTGGTGACTTGCTGCAATGAACCGGAAGTGCCGGTGACCGTGACAGTGTAATTTGCCGGTGTGGTGCCGGAATTGCCCTGGCTCCCTCCTTGAGCGCCCCCGCAGGCTTGTACGCTGCCTAACAGAATCACGAGGAACGCCAAGTGCCAAAGTAAGGACCGCCATTTCCTGCGTTTGCTTGACAGACCGAAGATCAGGCAGCAGGCCAGCACTGCCCCACCTTGGGCGAACCAATGGTCCTCTGGGCGCGTGGTGAGCACTGATGCGCTGGAGGCAGGCGCTGTGGTCGAAATCGTCAAGATGGCCTTGGCCGCATTTGCACTCGAAATCGTAACAGGGTTCGTCGTACCGAAGCTGAGCGTGGGGGGATCAACCGCGCCAGACGGGCTCCCGGTGACAGTCGCGCTCAGTGTGACGGTGCCTGTAAATCCATCGCTGGGCGTGACAATGATCTCGGTCTGGTTATTGCTTGTCTCTCCTTGCCAGATACTGATCGCGTTGCCAGCCAAAGAAAAGTTCGGAGGAGGAAGCACAATCGTATAGGTTGCGGAAGTCACAGGGCTTGGCGAATAACCGGGCGCGTCTGCCATGATTTGGAGGGTTTCGCTGGAACTCACTTCGATTGAATTTCCCGCTGGCAGACTGCCCGAGCTGCCAACCACAGGCATGGTTCCGTCAGTTGTAAAGTAGATCGTCGCGTCGGTATTTGTATCGTTGCAGGTGACATTCTGGAACCCGTTAAAGGTGCCGCCCGGCGGATCGAGGGTCGGTGCCGGTGTCCTACCCAGCGGCGTCATGGTTTGCGATATTGTTGCCGACGACGCGGCGTAGCCGACTACAGGGTCGAATTCCGCCAAAACTGCGTCATTGCCGGCCGGCAAATTGTATTCTGAACCGTTTGTCCACGTAGCTTGGCCATTGGCATTCAGGCCCACCGCACTGGCTTCCACCAGGATGCTTCCTTTAGCCGGCTTGCCTGTATTGTCCAAAACCGTCGCAGTAAATGTGACGGGGGTTCCGTAAAGCGCCGGATTCTGACTTGAGGTTAAGGTGGTCGTTGTCGGAATCAGTGTCAGCGTCTCGGAGCCGGATGTGCGGCTGGGGGCGTTATTCGCGTCCCCGAGATACTGCGCGTTGAACTGGAGTTGATCGACTGTGAGACTGCCAGTGTTGAGCGTGTATGTCGCAGTTCCCGTTGAGTCGAGAGGAGCCCACGTCCACGGTCCGAATCCTTCCCCGGTACCTTCGGTGCCATCGGCCGCCTGCTGTCCGTAGAAACTGAAGCCGACAAGTCCAGTTGGCGTCTGACCCGAGGTTGGCTGCACCGTCGTCGTGAAGGTCACTGGCTGCCCATATTCCACGGATGGAGCGCTCGCTGTGACGTTTATGGTTGTGAGAGGGAGGCTCGTCATCTCGCTGGCGTTGAACTCGGCTACGAAAGCTCCACCCCAGGTCGCGCTCGGTACAATGGCTCCAGACGTGGTCGGAAAATCAGGTGATGCGGATCCTCCAGCCACGTATACATTCCCGGCGTTGTCAAGCGAGACTTGACTCGGACAGTCCGCATTTGTCAGAAAACTCTGGTCGCCAGTGCCGCCAATATAGGTCGAGTATAGAAAGGTAGCACCGGCAGGGTCGATCTTGGTCACAAAGCCAGCCAATTGACCGGAGTACAACCAAGCCAGGTTCTGAGTCTCAAATGCCCCCGGAGTCACCGGATAGTCGGACGCAATTGTGCAACCACCGACTATCGCGTCTCCCTGGGAATCGATCGCAATTGCACTCAGATTGCTGTCAAGCCCGGTCGATCCCCCAAGCAGGGCAGCGTAGATCAGAGCGGTTCCGGAGTCGTTGATCTTTGCAACGACAAACGTGCCATTCGGCTGGTCGATAGCGCCGGGCGTAACCGGGTATTGG
>JBAWFY010000646.1:0-13310 GCA_049592335.1 Occallatibacter sp. | reverse complement strand
GGAGCTAGTAGCTAGAGGCTAGAAGCTGTCCTTCAAGTCGCCCGCCAGGGGACAATTTTCGCAACGCGGTAATCGGCCGCAGTGCGCCTTGCCCACCGCGACGATCAAGGCGTGGAATTCGTTGTAGAGCTCTGCGCGATCTTTTTCGAGATCGGCGGCAAAGGCGCGCTGGGTCAGATCGGCCAGCGCGTCGTAGGAGGTTTTTGCGCGGCCCGGAGCAGGCTTGAGCACACTGTGGCGTTCGGCGATGCGGCGCAGATATTCGTCGGCTACGGGAACGGTGTGGCCGAGCGCGTAGAGTAGGATCGCGTCTGCAGTTTCGTGGCCAACGCCGGGCAATTCGAGCAGGCGCTGGCGCAGCGCAGCGGTAGACACGGCGGCGAGGTTCTCAAGCGATCCGCCGAACTCCCTGTCGAGCATCGCGACAAACGACTTCAGCGCTGGCGCCTTGCGCGTATAGAACCCCGACGGTTGGATGAGCCGGCGTAGTTTGGCCAAAGAGATTTTGCGCAGGCCCTCGATCGAAAGCGCACCGGCAGCGCGGAGATTCGCGAGCGAGCGCTCGACGGCTTTCCACGCGGTGTTCTGCGTAAGATACGCGCCGACGATCATTTCGAAGGACGTGGCGGCCGGCCACCAGTGCTGCGGGCCATAGACGCCGAGCAAGTCATCGTACATACGACGCAGACGGCGCGCGGAGTCGGATTGAGACCGGGACTGCACAGCTATCTTAGGATAAGGGCCGAGCGGTTTTCATGCATTTCGCCGCATTCCATCCAAGCGAAGGAGTTTCATGAAGAGTCATACCGAATACCTGGTTTTTGAGACGCGCAAACGGCGCGAGATGGTGCACATTACCGACAAAGTCGAGGAGATTGTTCGGCGCAGCGGCGTGAAAGATGGCCTGTGCTTTGTCTCGCCCATGCACATCACTGCGGCGATCTACGTGAACGATCACGAGAGCGGACTCATCGAGGATATCGGTAAGTGGCTCGAAGAGCTTGCGCCGGCGCGGCCAGAATACAAACACCACCAGACAGGCGAAGACAACGCCGACGCGCACCTGAAATCGTTGCTGCTGCACCATGAGACCACGCTCCCGGTAACCAATGGCCGTCTCGATCTCGGCACCTGGCAGCGCGTTTTCTACGCCGAGTTTGACGGCCAGCGGCGCAAGCGCGTGATCGTGAAGGTGCTGGGGGTGGAATAGCAAGTCAGCGAGTCAGCAAGTCAGCGGGTGGGGGCAAGGTATGCGAAGGGCTTGCGGCAAAGAGATTCTTCAGTTGCCTCCGAATTGCGGAACTTTGCCGTTGTGCCCGGCTATTGCGCTGAGATGGACTGCGTGCGATCAGGCTGACTTGCTGACCTGCTGCTTTCTCAATCCACATCCGTAATCTTCTGCCAGGCACCGGTGGGTGGCGTTTCGCTGGGACCGGCGAAGTCGAGTTTGGTGCGCGGCAGGACGACGAGGTCGACGCGACGGTTTTCCGCCCGCCCGGCCGCGGTATCGTTCGAGGCCACGGGATGAAACTCGGCGTATCCGGCGGCGGAGATCCGGTCGGGAGGAAGAGCGTTCATCTCCAGGAAGAGGCGCGCAATGTGCGTGGCGCGCGCCGAAGAAAGTTCCCAGTTGGATTCAAATTGGGCGGTGTGGATGGGCACATTATCGGTGTGGCCTTCAACGCGCAGATCGTAGGGCGTCGCCCCCAGGCGGTCGGCGATCACGCGCAGTGTCGGTACGGTCTCCGGCTTCGGCAGCGCGGAGCCGGTGTCGAAGAACCCGGCCTCGCGCAAGCTGATCACCAGCCCGTCCCGGCCCATTTCGAGCGCGACGGTTTTGTTTGCAATCTCTTTGGCCAGCGCCAGTGAAAGGTCGTGTCGAATACGGCCGAGGTCGTATTTCACCTGCATCGGGCTGAGCAACTCCTCGCCCGTGGGTTTTGCTGGCTGCGCGTCGGCGTCCGTCTTGCTATCGGAACGCGCAAGCCCTCCCATGGAATTCAGCGCATGATTGACGGCCTGCGCGACCTGCACCTGTTTCTTCTGGTCGGCTCGCGCAAAGGCGAACAGCACGACGAAGAATGCGAACAACAGGGTGATGAAATCCGCGTAGGATACCAGCCAGCGGTCGTGGCTGACGCGGCTGCGTTGCACGTGGTTTCTCATGCGGCGCGCTCCGCCGGCGTCTGGTTCGCCTTTTCCAGAAAGCCGCCCAGCTTAATTTCCAGCATGCGCGGGTTCATCCCCTCGAGGATCGAGATCACGCCTTCCAGCATCATCTCGCGCCGGCGGTGGCCGCTGCGAATGCGCAGCCGCATCTTGCCGGCAAAGGGAAGAAAGAAGAGATTCGCGATGCCCACGCCGTAAATAGTAGCCACAAATGCGACGGCGATGCCCTTGCCCACTTCGGTGATGTTGTCCAGATGCTGCATCACCTGGATGAGTCCGAGCACCGCGCCCAGAATGCCGATCGTCGGCGAGAATCCGCCTGCAGACTCGAAGACCGCGGGCAGGTGCTCTTCCTCTTCGGTCATTGAATCCAGTGTCACGTGCATGATGGTACGCAACTCCGCCGGCTCGGTGCCATCGACGGCCAGCATCAGCGCCTGCTTGAGAAAGGGATCGCGAATCGCCTGGAGATCGGCGTCGAGCGATACCACGCCATTGCGGCGCGCCTTGTTGGCAAAGGCCACCAGCTCGCGGATCAGGTGCGTTTCCTCTTTGCGCGGCGCCGAAAACAGATGACCGAGGCCGCGGAAGGCTGCCAACACCGTGGTCAGCGGAAACTGCAGCATCACTGCCCCAAGTGTTCCGCCAAAAACAATCAGCGCCGCCGTGGGCTGCAGGATCTGGCCCACGTTGCCGCCTTCAATCATCAATCCTGCCACGATACCGACGATGGCCAGAAACGCGCCTGCAATGCTTGCCTTATCCATTTAGCTGTCCTTCAATCGATTCCACTCAATCCAACGCAGCTATTGCGGCTGATTGTTACCGGGCTTGATCTCCACCGGGGCCCCCGGTTGCCCTACTGCGTCGAGGCTTGCCAGGCCTGACACGCGCTCCACATCGTCAAAGTTGCGCAGGCGCCTGGCCACCACAGCCAGCAGGCGGGCGCGGTAAACCAGCACCTTTTCTACGACTTCGTCAATCGCCTCTTTCACAATCAGTTTCTCGCCGTTGATGAGCGTCAGCATCGTGTCCGGCGAAGCTTCAGCGGTCTTGATGAGATCGCTGTTCAGCATCATGGGGCGTCCGTTGAGCCGGGTTAACTCGATCATCTCGAGCCTCCTTCGTTCGGAATTATCGGCAGCGAGCACAAAAGGTTAAAGGATTAGAAGCAAAATCGCGGAAGTGTCCGCTCGCGGGACACAATTCACATCGCGATAAAGTCCATGAAGCCAGCGCCGAAAAGAAGGCCAGATGCGACGGCTACGAGCCGGCAGCAGCACCCCACGGACGAAATCAGATGGGGGCACTTCCGAGGTAGGGCCGCAAATCACCGCATCCAACAAGGAGAACCCCATGTCCCTGGGTGTCTTAAATAACCTCTCCGCGGTGTATGCGGAGAACAACCTCTCAAACACAAACAGCAACCTGTCGAAAACCCTGCAACAGTTGTCTTCGGGGTCGAGGATCAACTCCGGCGCAGACGATGCTGCCGGCCTCTCCCTGGTCGACGGCCTGCAGGCCAACCAGACGGCTTTGATGCAATCGGAGACCAACGCACAGGAAGGCTCCGGCCTTCTGCAGGTCGCCGATGGCGCCCTCTCGCAGGTCACAAGCCTGCTTAACCGGGCCGTTACGCTGGCCACCGAAGCCTCCAACGGCACGCTCAACAGCTCGCAGGATGCTGCGGCTAACCAGGAATACCAGTCAATCCTCTCCGAGATCAACAATATCGGCGCCACCACAACCTACAACCAACAGCAGGTCTTCGGCGCCGGCACGGTTGGCATCTACACCGGTGACTCTTCGACAAAGAGCGCTTCGCTCGACAACCTGACCATCTCGTCGCTCGCCGCCACAAACGTGGGCGATTCGGCGGGCTCCATGGCCTACAGCACCGGAACCAACGTGTTCATCGATCTTTCGACGGGCGGCTCCGGCAATGCGCAGACCACTGACTCGCTTACGGCGGGCAGCACTCTGACCATCAACTACAAGAACCCCGATGGTTCGACAGGTTCGGTGAATACCGCCGGCGCGGCCACCGTCGGCGCATTGATTGCTGCGATCAACGGCTCCGGCCGCGGATTGACAGCGACCTTTACCACCGGCGCGGCGGCTGGAGACGCAGGCGCAGGTACCGACACCGGCATCATGATCTCCGGAATGATCGGAACCGGCGGCCCGACAGTTGCCGGAATGCAGCAGTTGGTGCAGGGTGCAACCCCGGTCAAGGATACTTCCAACGCCCAGGCCGCATCCTCGACGCTCACGGCCGACGCCACGGGCGGCATTGCCACCATCAGCTATACCGATGCGGCAGGCGCCAACCTGACCACCAACAACCTGACGACGCAAGGCGGAGCCGAGTCGGCTCTGACCGCGCTCAACTCCGCGATTGCGGACGTGGCCGCGCAGGACGGTTACATCGGCGCCCAGATCAATACGCTGAATGCCGTCAGCAACGTCATGAGCACGCAGTCGGAGAACATCCAGTCGGCGCAGAACGCAGTGCAGGCGACCGACTATGCTTCGGCCAGCTCCAACATGTCGAAGTACGAAATCCTGAGCCAGACCGGCATCTCCGCCCTCGCGCAGGCCAACAGCGTGCAGCAGGAAGTGACCAAACTGCTGCAATAACCGCGGTTTCCGGCGGCGTATCGGCGCCGTCGGGACGATGTGAGCGGCATCCGCCAACCGCGGATTGCCAACCCTAGGGGGCGTCCTGCGGATGCCCCTTTCGTTTCCCCAACCCTATGCCGACTGACTCGCGGGTCGCGATGAGATTTCTCTCATCCGCTGAGCGCTCGAGTTGGCTCGCGGGCTGCATCAGGTCTGCCGGAGGAATTCATGGGCACAGTCGGACTGAGCTTCGGGTCGCCGACCAGCGGCACGGGCTTCAACGTGAGCTCGACAGTCGCCGAAATCGTCTCGAACCTCCAGAACGTCGAGTCGCCCTGGAAGAATCAGCTGACTTCGCTCGAAAGCCAGGACACGGTGATCTCGAACCTGGGAAGCCTGCTCTCCAATGTCTCGACGGACATCGGCCAGTTGACGGACTTCCAAGGCGTTCTGGCGCAAAAGGCGGGATCGAGCTCCGACACCGACGTTCTCGAGCTGACCGCGGCCACCTCTTCGGCCCTTGCCGGCACGCACACAGTGGTTGTGAATAGTTTGGCGCAGACTTCGAGCGGCTATCTGGCCGCGCTCAGCAACAGCTCCGCCACGCTTTCCGGATCGGTCACCCTCCAGTTGGGCAACGGAACGGCGATGACGATCACCCTCGGCACGAACAACAACACCCTCTCGGGCCTCGCTTCGGCCATCAACTCCTCTGGCCTGGGCATCTCGGCCAGCGTGCTCACGGATGCAAGCGGTTCGCGCATTAGCCTCGTCTCCGGCACGTCGGGAACCGGTGGAGACATTACGGTCACGAATAATTCACTTTCTGCCGCTGCTGCCAACACGCTTGGCGCTACGGTCACGGCAGGCAGCGCAACGAATGCCTCCACCGCGCTGCTCTCGGCGGTCGCCAGCGAGAGCGAGCAACTGACCGGATCGCTTGCCGTCACAGTAGGCAGCGGTAGCCAGCAAACCATTGCCATGAGCGCGGTCAACACCGCCGAGGGCGGCACCACTCTCTCCGATCTTCAGCAGTACATTCACAACAACTCTTCCACCTTGGGCTTTGACGCCTCCATCGTGACCAACAGCGACGGCACGGCCAGCCTGCAGCTCACCTCGGGCACAGCCGGCAGCGCGGGCACTCTGTCCGTAAGCTCCAGCTTCTCCGACACCAGCACCGCGCTCGCGTATACCTCCGCGATCGCCGGCTCCAACGCGAGCTTAACGGTGGACGGCGTGAATCTGACCAGCGCTTCCAACACCGTAAGCAATCTCATTCCCGGCGTCACGTTTCAGCTTTTGAGCACGAGTTCGCCCGGTTCCGAGGTGCAGGTCGTCATCGCCAACGACAATTCTGGCGTCGAGAGCGCGGTGAATCAACTCGTCAACGATTACAACTCGCTGGTCAGCGCCGTGAACACGCAGCACGGAAACGACAGCTCGGGAAATCCCGAACCCCTTTTTGGTTCGCCCACGCTTAATCTGCTGCAACAGGAGCTGCTGAACAGCATCACCACACAAAACCCCAATGGCGCCCTGGATTCGATTTCGTCAACTGCGGGCGTAACGCTTTCCGGCTCGATGACCATTCAGGTTGGCAGCGGAACAACGTACACCTTCCAGATGGATAACGGGTCGTCCACCGGCGACACATACTACACGGGGAGCGGCAACGACACGCTTACTGATCTCGCGAGCACCATCAACGCCGCCGGCATTGGGGTCACCGCCGGCATCAGTACCAGCAACGGCGAATCGAACCTCACGCTTACATCGCAGACTGAAGGATCGACCGGCGCGCTCTCGGTGACTTCGGCCATCCAGGCGGCGACGCCAACCGCCCTCAGCTATACCGACTCCGGCAACACCAGCAGCACCACCCCCGATAGCGGAACCCTGGGCGAGGCCGGCGCGAACGACATGCTGGCCGGCTCGCTCACCATTCAGGTGTGCAACGGCAGCGCGCAAACCATCGATATGAGCACCGTGGCTGCGGACGAAGGCGGCGTTACGCTCTCCGATCTCCAGCAATACATTTCCGGTAATTCCTCCACCCTTGGGTTTTCGGCAGCGCTCGTGGACAATAGCGACGGTTCAGAGAGCCTGACGCTGACCTCTAACACCGTCGGCTCCGCGGGCGCGCTCAGCGTCACTTCAAATCTCTACGACACCACGGACGCCACGAGTTCCACGCTTGCCTACACCAATTCATCCGACATCAACAGCCTGACCGCGCTCGGCATCAGTGTGAACAACGACGGCTCGCTCACCTTCGACGCTAATTCGCTCGATTCGGTGCTGAACACCGATTACTCGGGCGTGGTGGGTTTCTTTCAGAACATAGATAGTTGGGGCCAGGATTTCTCCAACGTGCTGACGTATGCCGGCTCCAGCTCTTCGACAGGCGTTCTGTCGCTGGCCGCAAGCGCCAACAGCGCCGTGGAATCCACGCTCAATACCGAGATATCGAAGGAACAAAGCTACATCTCCGCGCAGCAATCCAGCCTGACCACGGAACTCAACCAGGCCAACCAGGTTCTCCAGGAATTGCCGTCGCAGTTGCAGGGCATGAACGAGTTGTATTCGGCGATCACCGGGTACAACCAGCAGACGGGCGGTTAAACATTCAGAGCGGGCGGAGCAAAGGCTTGAGGGTTCGCCGCGGGACTGATCGAAAAAACATTGCGATGCGCGTTCCGAGGAACGGCGCAAAAGGGGAACGCGAAAGGAAGTGGGGCTCGAGATGGCAGGCTACAGGGAACACGCGCTGGACGGCGCGGCAGCAGTCGATCTTGTGGTGGCGCTCTACGATGGCATCATCCGTTTTCTCTATGCCGCGATCACCGCGGTGGAACGTGGCGACACCGATGCCCGCCGCGCGGCGGTGAAGCGCGCGCTCGACATCATCATCCACCTGCAGGCGCGTCTGCGTATGGACGTGGGCGGCCGGCCGGCGCAGGCGCTCAGCGAGTTTTATGCCGCCGTCTTTGCGCAGATTCTCAAGGCCTCGCAATCGGCTTCCATACCGAAGTTCCAGCATGCCATCGATTGTGTGCGCAACGTGCGCGATGCCTGGCGCGAGGTCGCTCGAGATCCCGCGGTCAACTACGGTTCTCCACACGTGCTCGCGATGCCGATCCGGCCCGCGGCTGTCTCGCCGGCCGATGCCGCCACCGGCTCCAGCTGGACGGCGTAATTCCTATCAACCGCAGTGTGGGATCGAACAACCGGATGAGCCATGCAGGCTCCGCTCGGTCGGAAACACGCGCTGTGCGCGTAGCGCACGCTGACTGGCTAACCCGCGACTGTTAGCTCTTCTTCAAGCTGCTGCTTCTGGTAGAGGCTGGCGTAATAGCCGTCGAGCGCCAGCAGTTCCTCATGGCCGCCCAGCTCGACGATTCTACCCTTATCGAGTACGGCAATGCGATCGGCATTGCGCACCGTTGAGACGCGGTGCGAGATGAGAATGGTCGTCGTGTTTGCGGTGTAGTTGCGCAGGCCGCCGAGGATGCGCTCTTCCGTGTACGTATCCACGCTGGCCAGCGCATCGTCGAGAATGAGAATCGCCGGACGCCGCAGCAGCGCGCGAGCAATGGCTGAGCGCTGCTTTTGCCCGCCGGAGAGGGTCATGCCCCGCTCGCCCACCATGGTCTCAAAGCCTTGCGGAAACTCCTCGAATTCCTTGCGGATGTGCGCCGCCTCGGCCGCTTCGAGCAGCTCTTCGGCATCGGCATGAGGCACGCCGAAGGCCAGATTTTCCCGGATCGTCTCGCTGAAGAGAAACGTTTCCTGCGGCACCATCCCGATGTTTCGCCGCAAGACCTCAAGCGGATACTCGCGCACCGGCCGGCCGTCAATCAGGAGCGTGCCCTCGGGCGCATCGTAGAGCCGTGGAATCAAGTTGACGAGCGTGGATTTGCCGCATCCGGTCGGGCCCACGATGGCGAGACTCGATCCCGCGGGAATGTGCAGCGAAACTTCGCGAAGCACCGGCGTTGCGTCCGGCCCCTCGCCATAACCGAAGGTGAGATGACGGAATTCGATCTCGCCCTTGAGTTCTTCCTCCACCGCTCGTCCAAGACCTGAATGCACGGAGTGCCGGTCGTCGATGATCGGCTCGGATTGGAGCAGTTCGTCAATACGCTTCACCGAGGCGGTGCCGCGCTGGAAGATATTGATGACCCAACCCACGGCGATAATCGGCCAGATGAGCAGGATCATATACGTATTGAAGGCCACGAATTCGCCGACCGAGATGCGGTGCGCCAGCACCAGATGTCCGCCTGCCCATAGCGTGATCACCATCGAGACGCCGAGGATGAACTCAAGTGTCGGCCAGAGCATGCCCATCAACTGCACCAGCCGCAGCGCGCGGCCGATGTATTCGCGATTGAGCCTCTCGAAGAGGCCGATCTGCGACTCCTCGCGCGCGAATGCGCGAATAAGCCGCACGCCCGAATAATTCTCCTGGGCCTGGGCCGAAATGTCGGAGAAACTCGCCTGGATGCGTTCGAAGCGTTCGTGGATCTTGCGCCCCACATACTGCACAACGATGCTCGCCAGAGGCATGGGCACCAGCGCCATCAGCGTGAGCCGGGGACTGATGTGCAGCATGAAGACCAGCGCAAAGACGCTCATGAAGATCGTGTTTGCGCTGTACATAAGCCCCGGCCCCAGCAGCATGCGTACGGCATTCAGGTCATTGGTCATGCGCGCCATAATGTCGCCGGTGCGATAGCGCTGGTAGAAGCCTGTGTCCTGGGTCTCGAGCTTGCGGAAGAGATCGTTGCGCAGGTCGTACTCAATGTCGCGCGAGATGCCGATCAGCACCCAGCGCTGCGCATACATGAATACGCCTTTGACGAGGATGATGCCGACCAGAAGCAGGGCAAAGAGCAGGATATTCTGGCGAGTCGTTCCCTTCCTGATGGCGTCCACGACAATGCCTAGGACCCGGGGGAACTGCACAGCGATGATGTTGGTTGAAATACTGGCCAGGATGCCCCGCACGTATCCCCAGCGATAGCGGCGCATGTAGGGATAGAGTGGGGCGAGGTCACCAACCATAGGGTCATTGTACCGAGGGCGTGATGGGAGCCCCAAACTCTCGGATTACCTCAATAAGCCCAACGATATGCTGGTTGAACTCGTTAAGCTGGTGTGCGGGGATCCAGTATTCCTGATGGATGCGGGAACCAGCCGTTTGGATGGGAAATTGACTTAGATATTCAATTTCGACTTCGAAGCGCACAACGAAGCCAATGCTGCCGTCGCGCGTGTTCCAGTCGCACGCGATTTGATTCGCGTATTCCTCGTTGAGAACAGGATAGAAGATAGGCTGTTCCGGCAACCGCGGCGGAAATTCGCGCCAGCCGCTCGCGCTAATCAACGCAAGTTCCTTCTCGCCGACGGGCCGGAAAAGAGTGACGGCGTCCGCAGTCTGTTGCTCGCCCATAGGTTTCCGATCCTTGCTTGCCGTGCCAGCGACTATTGGTTACAAGCTACCGGGTGCGTGTTTGTTCCCTCGCTTCCTCGCTCCTTGCTCTTCTACGTGGGCGTCCGCAACAATAAATATCCGCCCACCAACCCAAACAACAGATCCGCCGACCACGCGGCCATCGCTGCGGGCAAATAATTCACGTAGCCCATGGCGCCGAAGAGATTGTCGAGCACGCGGTACAGAATGGCCACGCCAATCGCCACTGCAATTCCGGTGAGTGAGCTGCGTCGTCCCATGGAGAGCGCAAACGGAATGGCCAGCACGGCCATCACCACCGCAATCAGCGGGTACGCCAGCTTTTGCCACAGCGCCATGCGCAGGCGCTTGGTGTCGAAACCGCTCTGTTCGAGATCGCGAATGTAGCGATCGAGCTGCCCAAAGTTCATCTCGTCCGAGGGCACAGCCTCTTTCTTGAAATAGTCCGGCGTCGCCTTGATCTCAGGAAAAGAAGTCCGCAGGAACGAGCTGTAATTCGTCACAGTCGCGCCCTGGAGAGTGCGCACCCAGCCGTTCTCGAAGACCCATTCGCCTGCGTCTGGATTCCATGCCGCGCGCTTGGCAAAAATACGCCGCGTAAGCTGGAACGTAGCGGGGTCGTATTCAAAGACGGAGAGGTTGGCAAACTCGTTGCGGTCGCGATCGAAGAACACGTAGTAATAGATTCTTCCCGGCTCGCCGGGCGCGGGCTTTTGGCCCATCATCCACGTTTGCTCGGGGTGCAGGTAGGTCTGCGGCGGACGGCCTTTGATCACATTGCGCAGCGCTTCCTGGCGGCGGTTCGCCTGCGGCAGGTAGTATTGGTCGAACAGGAACAACGCGATGGCCAGAGCTGTGGCGATGGCTACGATAGGAACCATCAGCCGGTAGAGGCTGATCCCCGTGGCCTTGATGGCGACGATCTCACTGTTGCGATTCATCACGCCGAAGGTGACCAGCGCTGCGATCAAGACTGCCAGCGGCGCGATCTGGTAGAGCATGCTCGGCGCCAGATTCACCAGATACTCGCCGACGATGGAAAGCGCTACGCGATTGCGCAGGATGTCTCCCACCAGATCGAAAAATGTGAAGACGACCATCAACGTGACGAATCCAGCCAGAACCAGAAAAAACATATTCGTGAATTCGCGCATGATGTACTCGTCGAGGATGCGCGGAAAAACGCTGCGCGGTTTGGCGCGCCGGGGCCGCGGCTGAAGCTTGTCCAGAAGATTCGTGACCTGAAACCGGTTGGCTACCGCCCAAAGTTTTAGCCTCGGCAGTTGTGCGGCCCACGTTCTCATGGCGCTCAGGATGCGCCCCCCGGTCGTCATCTGCCACAGCAGAAAAACGCCTATCCCGCCAAACACAAAGTTCGCGGTCCACACGGCGACGAAGGCGGGCAGCTTGCTCTGGTGGCCGAGAGCGGTGCCGGTGGCAGAGAGGAAGTAGTAGACGAATGCCAGCAGAATCGTAAGCACGAATCCCGCGCTCTTGCCGCCGCGCCGCGAATCGGCTCCCAGAGGCACGGCCATCAACATCAGCACCAGACACGACACGGGAAGCGCAAAACGGTTGTGCATCTCGATCAGGTAGCGCTTGGCTTCGGGCCTTCCTCTGAGTTCGTGGATGCGTTCGAACAACGTGCTTACTGGCATGGCATAGAGCACCGTGTCCAGCCGCCCCAGTCGCACGTCACTCGTCGGGTTCAGCGCCAGCGGCAAGTCGGTGGTTGCAAACGTCGAGATGTTCGATTGTCCCGGATCGTCGGCCACGGTCTCGTCGCGCAGCCCGTCGCGCAGGCGCATGATCAGCTCCTGCTGGCTGTCATTGACCACGGTGGCTGTGGCGGCCGTGGTGATCACGGGATTCACCGGATCGCTCACGTCGGCCATGAACACCTGGCGCCAGTTGGCCGCGCCCGAGCCCGCGCGCACGTCCTGTACATAGAGCACAAAGTTTTTGAACTCTTCGTGGAAAACGCGCGGCTGAATCACATACGACGCCTGCGAAGCTTCGAGCGACTGCTCCAGGTCAAGGATGGCCTGATTGGCGCGGGGCGCAAGATAGAGCGAGTTACCCAGCCCGAGCAGCGTGCCCGAGATGGCCACGATTGAGGCCACGCGCACAAAATAACCGATGCCAAGTCCCGAGGCGCGCATGGCAATGATTTCGCTGTCGGCCGCCAGGCGGCTCAAACCCAGCAGCACACCCCATAACACCGCCATGGGAATAGTGAAATTGAGCAGATTGGGCAGCGTAAAAAGGAAGACCTGTGCCACATCGGCCCATGTGGAACTCGAGCGCACCACCACCTCGAGGATCTGAGGCAGCCTGGGCATGAACAAAATGAACGTGAAAAGCGCGCAACCGATGAGGGTGAGCGAAAGAATTTCGCCGAGAATGTAGCGGGTGAGGATGCGCACGGCAGAACCTGCGTCTAGTTTAGCGTGAAGAAGCTGTGGGGGGATTGGCTGGCTGCCATCCACGCAGGCGCAGACTATTCCCCAGCACGCACACCGAACTGAGCGCCATAGCTGCCGCGGCGAGCCACGGCGTGAGTAAAATGTGAAACGCCGGGTAGAGCGCTCCCGCTGCCAGCGGAATGCCAAGCAGGTTGTAGCCCACAGCCCAGCCCAGGTTCTGTCGCATGATGCGCACGGTCTGCCGAGCCAGCGCGAGCGCGGCGGGAATCGCCAGAGGCTCCGTGCGCAGGAGCAACACGTCGCCAGCCTCCTGCGCCATGTCTGCGCCGCTGCCCATGGCAATGCCCGCGTCGGCAGTCGCCAGCGCGGCAGCGTCGTTGATGCCGTCGCCCACCATGGCTACGCGCAGTCCAGTCTGTTGCAGCGCGCGAATTCGCTCGAGCTTTCCCGCCGGATCGAGGCCGGCTTCCACTTCGGCGATTCCTGCCTGCTGCGCGATAGGCGCGGCGGCTGCGGCTGAGTCGCCCGTCAGCATCAGAACGCGCAATCCGTCGCGGCGCAGAGCGGCCACGGCTGCGTCAGCATCGGGCCGAAGCGCATCACGCGCATCGAAA
>JBAWFY010000645.1:0-2798 GCA_049592335.1 Occallatibacter sp. | reverse complement strand
TCTCATGACCGTCCGCGCCAACGGCAAAACCCTGCTCTCCGGCTTCGACGTGGTGGCAGATGCCGGTGGCGGCAACACCGCCGACGTCAAGATCTTTCCCGACATCTCTCCCGATCGCGGCGGCTACCTCCACCTTGAGTTCTCGAGCGACAACGGCGAGCCGGCAATCGTATCCGCGATAGAAATTCTTCCCGGCCTGCGCGGCCACGCGCTGCCCATCCGCATCCTTCCGCGCCAATCGCCCTACTACTCCGACGACAGCCGCTGGTGGAGTCCCGACAGTTATTTCGAAGGCGGCCGCATCGCCACCTACACCACCCCTGTCACCGGCACCGACGATCCTGAGCTGTTCGAATCCGAGCGCTGGGGCAATTTCACCTATGCCATTCCGGTCCCTCCGGGCAAATACACCCTCACGCTCTACTTCGCCGCCCGCCGCGTCGATCCCGATCAGCCCGCGCTTCCCGAGCCCGAAGCCAAGTCCGCCGCCGCCCGCGTCTTTAACGTCTTTTGCAATGGCCGTCCTCTTCTCGACAACTTCGATCTCGCCAGCGAAGCTCGCGACAAAGACGTAGTCATCCGCCGCTTCGCCGATCTCCAGCCCAACGCCCAGGGCAAACTCTTCCTCAGCTTCGTCCCCGTAGACGGCTACGCTACAGTAAGCGGTATCGAAGTCCTTCCCGAGTAGCATCTGGGAGTAGTCTTTATCCCGTTTGAGCCTCCAAGAAATCTCCTACCAAATTGATCCAGGGTGAATTAGGATGATGGCAATCATGATCCGTGCGTGTCGATGCGCCGTTGTGGCGGCTGTGCTGGGTATTGGGCTTGGAGACTGCCAGTCCGCGCCCCCTCCTGTCGTAGCTATCGCCTCCGGTTCCTCGCTTTCCCTCTACGATGCTGCGGGAACGGCGGCCCAGCGAATCAACCTGAGAAACCCTGTCGCCGGATTTGCGCTCTCTCCTGACCACAGCAAACTCGTCATTGTTTCGCCAGATACCGAGCACGGCGGTGCGCTTATAGCAATCGATCTAAAGACGGGCATTCGAAAGAAGCTAACAGGCGCTCCTTTTGCCTTCCAACATCTCGACAAAGGCGAAACCGAGGTCTACGACGGTCCTGCTTTTTCGCCAGACGGCCGCTATTTGGTATTTGCAGTCCATGGCAATCGGCCTGGTGATGGGAATGACGCCGAGGAAAACAGCGGCCCTCTCGCTGTGCTCGATTTTCAAACTGGGAAGGTGCGAATCTTAAAAGCCACCAACAATATTGAAGTTAGTGAGCCTTGTTCAGAGAGCGATCCCCAATGGTCGGGAGACGGAAAATGGATCCTCTTTAACTGCGAAGACGGCGCTTTTCTCACTGACGCGCGAGGCAATATTCTTCGCGATTTAAGAATCGACCAGGATGACGCAGGCGCCAGTGCCATTGGCTGGGTTGGCGCTCATTGCGTTCTTTACGTACAGACCCCGACGAAGGATGGGAAGTTCGATTTCGACCGAGAATCGGTAAAATTGCTGGAACTGCCTAGTCTGCATAGCACCGACGCTTCTCAGTTTGTGGATAGGTTCAATCATTCAAAAGGCGGCCTCGAACAAGCCTCCCAATACGGCGTAATTCGGCGAACGGATTTGACGCTGACGATAGAGACCGCGCGAAAGCAGTGGGAAGTAACCCTGGGCAAAGATTGGTATTCGCCTCAGACCGGCGCAGCTCGACTACTGACAAGATGGGAACCAAGTATGGTTCCCGCGGTATGCAAATAGAGATACGGGCTGATTCTGGTTTGACCTCGTTGAAGAATGAGCAGGGCCGGGAAATCTGCGATCCATCGCTGTAAACTGGCCACTGACCACTGCCATGAAGCAAACCCTAACCCGCCTAGCGCTCACGTTGCCCGTCGTCTGGCTGGTGGTCTCGCTCGTTTTTCTGCTCATTCATCTCGTCCCCGGCGATCCCGTGCAAATGATGCTCGGCGAAGGCGCTTCGCCCGCCGATCTTTCAGCCCTCCGCCACCAGCTCGGCCTCGATCTACCGCTCCATACCCAGTACGTCCACTACTGGACCGGCGTCCTGCATGGCGACCTCGGCGAATCCATCCGCCTTCACGACTACGTATCGCACCTGATCGCGCAGCGCTATCCCTACACGCTCGCGCTCACCATCGCGGCGCTCGTGCTCGGGCTCGTGCTCGCTCTGCCCGCCGGAATTCTCGCCGCCCTCCGCCGCGGCCGCTGGGCCGACCAGCTTCTCTCCGTGGTTTCGCTCTTCGGCCTCTCCGTTCCCGGCATTGCGCTCGGCCCGATCCTCATTCTCATCTTTTCCATCGAATTCGGCTGGCTGCCGGTCTCCGGCGCAAACTCCGGCGCGGCAAAAATGGGCGGCGTCATGGCCATCGACCCGCGCTATCTCATTTTGCCCGCCGTCACCATGGGCGCTTCGCTCGCAGCCATCCTCACGCGCATGGTCCGCACCGCCATGCTTGAGGAGCTCGGCCAGGACTACATCCGTACCGCCCGTGCCAAAGGGCTCACCGAAACCGCCGTCGTCTGGCGGCACGCTCTGCCCAATGCGCTGGTGCCCATCGTGACCGTCGTCGGCCTGCAATTCGGCGCGCTCCTCGCCGGCGCCATCGTCACCGAAAAAATCTTCAGTTGGCCCGGCCTCGGCCGCCTGGTAGTCGACGCCATCTCCAACCGCGACTACGCCCTGGTGCAAGGCTGCCTCCTCGCCATCGGCCTCACCTACGTGCTCGTGAACTTCATGACCGACGTAGTCTACGCCTGGATCAATCCGCGCAT
>JBAWFY010000644.1:0-1755 GCA_049592335.1 Occallatibacter sp. | reverse complement strand
CCAGAGGACCTGTGCCAAGTTGTGTCTGGCGAACCCCAAGATATATACACGCCTCGCACGAACTCGCTATGGAGAAAGTTGCTCATATTTTGCGCTGGGTTGCCCCGCGTCCTTTGCCGGGCAGAGGGATCGCTCACGAACATTGTGCAGCGCAGGCAGGCAACCCTTCGTAAACGTGTCGGGAGTGGAGCGCGTCTGCGGCGCGGGAGGGCGCGGAGAGGCATCCAACGCTCGAATTCCAGCATCGACTTTAGCAGTACGTTTATCGGGGGAGCCGTACTGCCATGCAACCAATATGCTCGCGTATCGATACAATCGATCCATCTAAAATAGCGCTGCGCAAGGGCAACGCAGCCTTAACTTACGATCAATTAAATCGACAGGCGGACCTTCTCGCAGCCCACCTCATCGCGGCCGGTCTTGCGCCGTCTTCCACTGTTGGAATATGCCTTGAACGATCCTTCGACTGGGTGATTGCCGCACTCGCTGCCATGCGGGCCGGCGCGGCCTACGTTGCCCTGGACGAGTCCTGGCCCGACGAACGAATTCGTTACGTACTCGCCGACTCGGGAGCAACACACCTCATCGCACGCGCCAATCTGCTGAACCGCGTCAAGCTCGCGGCCATCGGGATCGATCCTCGCCGGCTTGCGTTTGACACCTCAATGCCGCGCCAGACAGCGCACAGGACCATCTCACCCGACGATCTCGCCTACATTATTTACACGTCGGGAACCAGCGGGTATCCCAAAGGTGTCGAGATCACGCATGCCAATCTTGCGCACTTGGTCGATTGGCACAGCGACGCTTTTCAGGTTACCGATCGTGATCGAGCGAGCCATCTCGCGGGGCTCAGCTTCGACGCCGCCGCGTGGGAGATATGGCCGAACCTGGCGGCGGGCGCTTCCGTTTCGTTGGTGGAGGAGCCCGCGAGAGCCTCTCCGGAACTCCTGCAACAGTGGCTTCTCTCGGAAGAAATTACAATTGCCTATATTCCCACCGCACTGGTTCTTCCTCTAGCTCATCTGAAATGGCCGACAGAAACGCCGCTGCGTTTCCTGCTGACGGGAGGGGAAAAACTGCAGCGCTCGCCGGGAAATCAGTTGCCGTTTGTTCTGGTGAATAACTACGGCCCGACGGAATGCACGGTGGTGTCAACTTCCGGCGTCATCGAGCTCGGCTCAGACGGCGTTCCTTCGATCGGCCGTCCGATCGACCGCGCATCCATCTATCTCCTCGACGAGAAGGGCGCGCCTGTTTCGCAAGGCGCAGTCGGCGAGATATACATTGGCGGCGCCGGCGTAGGGCGAGGTTATCGAAACCGCCCCGAACTAACCACGAGAAGTTTCCTTCCCGATTCTTTATCCGGCATGTCCGGCGCGCGCATGTATCGCACCGGGGATCTCGGCCTGCTTTTGCCGAACGGAGAGATCGAGTTTCATGGCCGCGTCGACTCGCAGGAGAAGATTCGCGGTCACCGCATCGAGCTGGAAGAGGTCGGCAGTGCACTCTGCCGGCACTCCAAAGTACAATTTGCTACGGTGAAGGCTCTCACCGATCCCGAATCGGGAGAAAAGCGGCTCGTCGCTTATGTAATGCCGGTCGAGAACGACGTTCCCACATCGACGGAATTGCAACAATTCCTTGCAGACACACTGCCTTCGTATATGCTGCCGGCAGCTTTTGTCAGGTTGCGATCGCTTCCGCTGTCGAATCATAGCAAGGTGGATAAGTCGCTCCTGAAGATACCTGGCG
>JBAWFY010000643.1:0-2349 GCA_049592335.1 Occallatibacter sp. | reverse complement strand
AATACGGTTGCAGTGGCTGCTGCACGCAGTGCTGCGCCGCACGGCTCGGTCTACTTCGCGGACGAGCAGCTTGCCGGCCGCGGACGTGGCGATCACGAATGGATCTCTGCCGCCGGCGAAGGGCTTTACGTGAGCGTTCTGCTCCGTCCGCAGATTTCCACCGCGCGCCTTCCGCTTCTACCGCTTGCAGCGGGCCTGGCCGCAGCCAACGCCATTCGCGCCATCGCGTCGCTCGCCGTCGACCTCCGCTGGCCGAACGATCTGCTGATCGGCCCGCGCAAAGCCGGTGGCATCCTCGTTGAAGCACGAACCAACTCCAAAGGTTTGCCCCACGCAGTGGTGGGGATTGGCATCAACGTGCATCAGCGCGCGTTTCCGCCGGGTCTGGCCACGCCGGCCACGTCATTGGATCTGGAATCGAACCGCCGCATCTCCCGCCAGGCTCTTCTGGTCGCGCTGCTAAAATCGCTGCAGCAGGAAACGCTCGTCCTCGAGAATCCCGATGCGGCAAAGGAAACCGTTGCCCGCGTCGAAGCGGCTTCCACCTGGATGCGCGGCCGCGGCGTGGAGGTGCACGGCCCACAAGCTTGCACAGGCGTGACAGCCGGGCTCGACGAGAATGGCTTTCTGCGCGTGACCACCGCCGAAGGGCTCGTCACCGTGCAAACCGGCGGCTTGCGCGATAAACCAGCTTCTAACTGCTAGCTGTGAGCTCGTTGGTGCCGGGTCAACGATTTTGGCTGTGGCGAGAATAAGCTAGAAGCTAAAAGCTAGGAGCCGCTTTTATCATGTTGCTCGCTCTCGATGTCGGCAACACCAACACGACTCTCGGCCTCTACAAGCTTGGTGGCGCAAAGCCTGAGCTCGCCGCCAACTGGCGCGTCACCACGCATCGCGCGCAAACCGTCGACGAGTACGGCGTCTTCTTCGTCAATCTTTTCGAGATGCACGGCATGTCGCCGAAGCAGGTGACGGACATCATCGTTGCCTCGGTCGTGCCGCCCGTGGACTCCACATTGCGCCAGGTCTGCGAGAGCTACTTCCGTGTCGAGCCGATGTTCGTCGAGCCGGGCATCAAGACTGGCATGAAGATGCTCATCGACAATCCCACCGAACTTGGCGCCGACCGCCTGTGCGACTGCGTAGCCGCATATGAGCGCTACGGTGGCCCATGCATCGTGGTCGATTTCGGCACCGCGACGAAATTTGAAGTTATCTCCGCCAAGGGCGAATACCTGGGCGGAGCCATCGCGCCAGGTCTCGGCCTCAGCGCCGACGCGCTTTTCTCGCGTGCCGCGCGCCTCTACCGCGTCGACATCAAACGCCCCGCAAAAGTCATCGGCACCAACACCGTCGCGCACCTGCAGAGCGGGCTCTACTTCGGCTACATCGGTCTCGTCGACGGCATCCTCGAGCGCATCCTGAAAGAGATGGGCGCATCGAAGGATCACCCTCCGCGTATCGTCGCCAGCGGCGGCCTCGCGCGCCTCATCGCTCCCGATTCGCGCTACATTCAGGAAATCGACGACATGCTCACGCTCGACGGTCTGCGCATTCTCTTCGAGCGCAACCGCAAACCGCGTTCCCGCGGCGGCACGCGCTGAGGCGGTCCACCATCGCCTGTTCCTTCGTGAAACAATAGTCCATATCCGCCATGACCGACGAAACTCTTCCACCCAACGAACCCGCTCCCGCCGATTCTTCTTCTACCACCCTCGACCAGAACCAGGGCCTGGACGGCCAGTCCGACGGCGAGTCCTTTGCCGATGTGCTCTCCGCTTTCGAGCACTCGCACACGCATCGCGCCAAGACCAAACAACTCGAAGGCACCGTCGTCTCGCTCTCCGCCGATCAGATCATCCTCGACATCGGCTACAAGATAGAAGGTGTTCTGCCGCGCTCTGCCTTTGAGAAAAACGCCGAATCCATCAAAGCGGGTGACCGTTTCCCCGTCTCCATCACCGGCCGCAATGAGGAAGGCTACTACGAGCTCTCGCGCTTTCGCGTCGCGCAGCCCCGCGATTGGTCGGGCATCGAACGCGCATTCGCCGAGAAAACCGCCGTGGCTGGCACGGTCACCGAGCAAGTCAAAGGCGGCCTCAGCGTCGACATCGGCGTTCGCGCTTTCATGCCGGCCAGCCGCAGCGGCGCGCGCGATGCCGCCGAGCTCGAAGCCCTGGTCGGCCAAGCCATCAACTGCCGCATCACCAAGCTCGACGTCGCCGATGAAAATGTCGTTGTCGATCGCCGCGTAGTTCTTGAAGAGCAGGCCCGGGGCGCGCTCGCCGATCGCCGCGCCGCGCTCCAGGTGGGCGCAACCGTCACCGGCACCGTGCGCACGCTCATGCC
>JBAWFY010000642.1:0-4719 GCA_049592335.1 Occallatibacter sp. | reverse complement strand
GATGGTTGTTGCAGAGAGAGCAGGGAACTGGCGTGCGGCCGGCAAGATACTCATCGACAAACGGCCGGACCACATCGCGCTCGAATCGCTCTTCCTGGTTGACGACGTAATAGGGAATGCCGAGGTGCTCGGCCACGCGGCGTGCGTCATATACATCGTCGATCGAACAGCAGCGGCCTGCCTTGGGCGCGTCAGGAATGCCGTGCTTGCCGGCGAGCCGCGTTTGATCCCAAAGATGCAGCGTGAGGCCGACGACTGCGTTTTGAGAAACGGCGGAGCTGGGGTCGGGATGCGCGAGGATGGCCGCAGCCGTCGAGGAGTCAACCCCTCCGGACATGGCTACGGCGATGGTAGTGCGTTCAGTCATCAAAACGATTAAGCTTCTAGCCTCTAGCTCTTCAGTGAAAACTGCAAGGTTTGTCGACGAACTGACTAGTGGCTAGCCACAGTTTCTGCTGGCGCGAGTGCGCGCAAGTGCTCAACTGCCTGCGGGACTACGCGTAATACTTGATCGACGTCTTCTTCCGATGCGGTTCTCAGCAGGCTGAAGCGCAAACTGGCGCGGGCGGCGTTCTTGTCGAGGCCCATGGCCATGAGCACATGGCTGGGCTCGGTTGATCCGGAGTGGCAGGCCGACCCACCGCTCACTGCTACGCCCTTCAGGTCGAGCGCGATGACCAGCGCCTCTCCCTCCACCTGCTCGAAGCGAATGTTGGTGGTGTTCGCCACGCGTGGCGCGTCGGCGCCGTTCACGGCCGTGCCCGCAATCTCGAGAATTCCCGTTTCGAGCCGGTCGCGCAACCCAGAAATGCGCGCCACGGTCCCATCCGCGAGGCGCTCCATCGCCAGTTCCACGGCCTTGCCCAGTCCCACGATGCCGGGCACATTCTCCGTACCGGCACGCTGACGGCGCTCGTGGCTGCCGCCGAAAATCAGCGGCTCCAGCGGCGTGCCGCGCCGCACGTATATTGCGCCTATGCCCTTCGGGCCGTGAATTTTGTGCGCGCTGATGGAGCACAGGTGGCAGCCGAAGCGGCGCACATCAAATTCGACTTTGCCCGCACCTTGAACGGCATCGACATGAAAGAAGGCACCGGCTTCGGCAGCAATTCTCCCGATCTCCTCGATTGGCTGCAGCACACCGGTTTCGTTATTGGCCAGCATGACGCTGATCAATTTTGTACCGGGGCGGATGGCGCGGCGAATCTCTTCAGGATCGATGAGCCCGTTGGCGCGCGGCGCGATAAACGTGACCTCCGCGCCGCGCTCGGCTACTCGCTCGGCCGCGCGCAGCACTGCCGAATGTTCGATCGCGGTCGTGATCAGGTGATCGCCGGGGCGCACCAAGCCAAAGATCGCGGTGTTATCGCCCTCCGTGCCTCCGGAGTTGAAGACCACCTCCGCCTCACGGCAATGGAAGAAACTGGCGAGCGACTCGCGCGCGTGACCGACAGCCTTCCGCGCTTTCTGGCCTTCGAGATGGATCGACGATGCGTTCCCGAAGTCTTCCATGAGATATGGACGCATGGCCTCCAGCACCTCTGGCGCGAGAGGCGTGGTGGCATTGGCATCACAATAGACACGGCGCATCGGGGAAGCTTCCTCCTATAAATTGTACGGTGGATTGTGGTTCCATGCGAGCCTGCCCTTTTCGATCGCTGCTCGCACGATGCCGCAGTTTAGAATGCGGCTGTGAGTCAGAAAGAATTTCCACGCATCCTCGTGGCCGGAAATGCGGGACAGTTAGGCCGCGAGCTTGAGACGATTTTTGCCGGAACGGGCTCGATTACGGGTGTGGATCGCGAGTCTGTCGATCTGGCGGATGCTGCGCAAACGCGCGAGCTGGTGCGGGGCATCGCGCCGGACGTGATTCTGAACGCAGCGGCCTACACGGCTGTGGATCGCGCGGAGAGCGAGCGGGACCTGGCTTACGCCATCAACGAAGGCGCGCCGCGGGTGCTGGCAGAAGAGGCTCACAGGCGCAATGCGCTGTTGGTGCACTATTCAACTGACTATATTTTCGATGGCAGCAAGTATTTGCCGTGGGTAGAGACGGATGCGCCAAATCCGCTGAACGTGTATGGAGCGAGCAAGCTTGCCGGCGAACGGGCGGTCGAAAGGGCTGGCGGAAAGTACCTCATCTTCCGGACGAGTTGGGTGTATGGGCCGCACGGCAATAATTTTCTGCTCACCATGCTGCGGCTGGCGCGCGAGCGCGAGCGGCTGTCAATTGTTGACGATCAGATCGGCGGGCCGACGACGTCGATGGAACTGGCCCGCGCCACGCATGCGATCGTTACCGGGATTCTTGCGGGACGCTTTGGTGCGGCGGAGGGATGGGCGGGGCTTTATCACATGACCTGCGGTGGCTCTGTTTCGTGGTTCGGATTTGCGCAGGCCATCTTCGCTCGCGCCGCTGAACTGCTGGGAGCAAAGGCACCTGCACTCACGCCGATCACGACCATGGAGTATCCAACGCCGGCTGTGCGGCCTCGCAACTCGGTGCTTTCGAATGCAAAGCTGCATGATTGTTTCGGGGTCGGGCTGGTATCCTGGGAGACGGCGCTGGACGAGACACTTGAGACGCTCCGCAATGCGAAGTGAAGGCACGCAGCTATCTGGCTAACGGACTTATTCAATCGGTCGGACGTCCCGGCGCGATCTCCTCTTCAGAAGTCCGGTGCTTTTTCAGGGCATTGCCATACGGGCAATGCCGGCAGCCGGAGCCGCAGCAGGAGCCGCGCTTGAGGTGATACGCGGCGGTGAAGACCATCAGCTGCCCCTCGAAGTAGTAGTCTTCGGGGTCGAGCTTGCGAGGCGCGGGTGTGGGCCGCTCCGAATCCATACCTTCATTTTCGCGGAACCGGCTTGCGGCAGTCGAATGGCCCTCATTTGTAAACGGTAAAATGAACCTATGGCACCGACCGCGTCCCCTTCATCTATAGACCGCGCCCGCAAGATCAAGATCATTCTCTTCGACGTCGACGGCGTTTGGACTGACGGCACCATCTGGCTCGTCCCAAGTGGCCCTTCGGGCGGGAAACTTTTGGATGAGGTTCGTGCGAAGGATGGGACTGGCTTTGGCGTGGACTCGAAGACCTTGGTGGAGGCCAAGGGGTACAGCGCGCACGACGGCACGGCTATTTCGCTTGCGCGGATTGGCGGATTGAAGTGCGGCGTGATCACCAAGCGCATCAGCGAGACCGTGGCCACGCGTGCGCGCGACCTGAAGCTCGAATTTGTGTACCAGGGCTGCGCCTTCAAGATGAAGGCCATTCGCGAGATTGTGGAGAAGGAAGGCGTGGCGCTGGATGAGATTTGCTACGTGGGTGACGACGTGATCGACTTGCCGGCGATGCGCGAGGTGGGATTTGCGGTCGCTGTCGCGAATGCGCGCGAACGCGTGAAGGCCGAGGCGCACTACGTTACGCCTAACGGCGGCGGCTACGGCGCGGCGCGCGATGCGGTGGAATTCATTCTCGAAGCCAAAGGCGATCTGGATCGCTGCATTGAGGTGTATATCGACGAGCGCAACCCGATTCCGCCGTCGATGGACATTGGCAATGGCGGGGATTTGAAGTAGTTCTCACTTGCCATGGACTCCACTTCCAAACGCGCTGTGGTTTTGTTGAGCGGAGGGCTCGACTCGGCGACTGTGCTGGCGATGGCGAAGGCCGAGGGGTACGAGCTCTACGCGCTTTCGTTCTCTTATGGGCAGCGGCACGCGCGGGAGCTTGAGGCTGCAAGACGCGTGGCTGCATCCATCGGTGTTGTCCAGCATCGTATCGCGCAGTTCGATCTGCGGGCCTTTGGCGGGTCTGCATTGACCGCGGACATCGAGGTGCCCAAGGGCCGCGCGCCGGAGGAGATGGCGCACGGGATTCCGATTACGTATGTGCCTGCGCGCAACACGATTTTTCTGGCGTTTGCGCTGGCGTGGGCCGAGGTGCTGGGCTCCAGCGATATTTTTCTCGGCGTGAATGCTCTCGATTACTCAGGCTATCCTGATTGCCGGCCGGAATTTATTGAAGCCTTTGAGAAGATGGCGAATCTTGCCACCAAGGCTGGTGTTGAGGGCCGGCAGCAGCTCAAGATTCATACTCCGCTGATTGCGATGACCAAGGCGCAGATCGTCGCCAAGGGAAGGGAGCTGGGTGTGGATTACGGCCTGACCTTCAGTTGCTACGATCCGGGGCCGGCGGGCGCGCCGTGCGGGCAGTGCGACTCGTGCCTGCTGCGGGAAAAGGGATTTCGCGAGAACGGGATTGAAGATCCGGTGTGGAAGAAATAGCTATCAGCCGTCAGCTCTTAGCTCATCCGTGCTGGTTGATGGCCTGAGCGATCGCTGGATCTGCCGATAGCTATAGGCTGTATTTCATGTACGCTGTCAAAGAAATCTTCTACACGCTGCAGGGCGAGGGCGCGCAGACGGGGCGCGCGGCGGTCTTTTGCCGCTTTGCGGGGTGCAATTTGTGGTCGGGACGCGAGGCAGATCGCGGCTCAGCGATTTGCCAATTTTGCGACACGGATTTTGCAGATACGAATGGGCCGGGCGGGGGAAAGTTCGGGTCGGCTGAGGTGTTGGCGGCGGCGGTTGAGGAGAAGTGGTGTGGCGGTTCGCTCCCAGGTCTCAAAAGCGAGACCTGGGGCACCCACGGTCCTGAGTCCGGCAGACGATTTGTTGTTTGCACGGGAGGGGAGCCGCTGCTGCAACTGGAT
>JBAWFY010000641.1:0-1920 GCA_049592335.1 Occallatibacter sp. | reverse complement strand
TCGGTTCTTGAGAGCGGCGACTCTCATCTCGGTGTCGCAACGCATGCGGCAGGTCCCGCGGGCGCGTTGCCGCTTTCGCCAGAGATGCTGTTGACCGAGCCCTCCGGCAATCTCTTCGGTCTGACGCAAAATGCCGGCATGGGATGGGACCCGGCGCGGCTGCTCGATCCGGAATTTCTGATCCTGAGCACGCATGGCGGTTTGCGCGCGGAAAACGGCGAAGCCATCGCGCTGGGCTTTCACAGCGGACACTGGGAAGTGGGTTTGCTCGTGGCCGAGGCCGCACGCGCATTGAAATCGCTGCGTGCCACGCCGTTCGCCGGAGCTTGCACCGATCCCTGCGACGGCCGTACGCAAGGTACCACGGGCATGATGGACTCGCTGCCCTATCGCAACGATGCGGCGACGGTGCTGCGAAGACTGATACGCTCGCTGCCTACGGGCAAAGGGACAATCGGGATTGCTACCTGCGACAAGGGATTGCCCGCAATGATGATGGCGCTGTCTTCTTCGGGCGCGAAACCCGCGGTGCTGGTTCCCGGCGGCGTGACGCTGCTGCCCGAATCGGGCGAGGACGCGGGGCGCGTGCAGACCATCGGCGCGCGCTTTGCGCAGAACCAGATCACGCTTGAGTACGCCGCCGAAGTGGGCTGCCGCGCGTGCGCATCGCCGGGCGGAGGCTGCCAGTTTCTGGGCACGGCGGCCACGGCGCAAGTGGTTGGCGAGGCGCTGGGGCTCTCATTGCCGCACACCGCGCTTGCGCCTTCGGGGCAGCCTGTGTGGCTCGACGCTGCAAGCCGCTCGGCGCGCGCCATCCTGCGACTGCACCAGCTTGGGCTGGGAGCGAAAGACATTTTGACGCCAGCAGCCATTCGCAACGCAATGATCCTGCACGCGGCCTTTGGCGGATCGACGAATCTTCTGATTCATCTTCCGGCGATCGCGCACGCGGCTGGACTCGGCCGGCCGACGGTCGAGGATTGGGCCGAAGTCAATCGCTCCGTCCCGCGGCTCGTGGATGCATTGCCGAATGGCCCGCGCAACTTCGCTACGGTACAGGTGTTTTTGGCGGGGGGCGTGCCCGAGGTGATGCTCGCGCTTCGCGCAGCGGGGCTGATCGACACGAGTGTGAAGACCGTTTCCGGCGAGTCTCTCGATGTTTGCCTGGACTGGTGGCGCGAGAGCGAGCGCCGTGTGGCACTGCGCCGCAGATTGCAGGAGGTCGACGGCATCGACCCCGATGACGTGATTTTGTCGCGCGACCGGGCGCGCAGCCACGGACTTACTTCGACCGTCTGCTTTCCCATAGGCAATCTTGCGCCCGAAGGTGCGGTCATCAAAAGCACGGCCATCGACCCGTCGCTTGTGGGAGAGGATCAAGTGTACCGGCACACTGGTCCGGCACGAGTGTTTGTCACCGAAGCCGCGGCGATAGCCGCGATCAAAACAGGCGCGATTGCACAGGGCGACGTGATCGTGCTCATCTGCAGCGGTCCGGCGGGCGCCGGTATGCAGGAGATTTACCAGATCACTTCGGCGCTCAAGCAACTGCCGCACTGCAAGCACGTCGCGGTGCTCACGGATGCGCGTTTCAGCGGAGTTTCGACAGGCGCATGCGTCGGCCACATCTCGCCCGAGGCGCTTGCCGGCGGGCCCATCGGCAAAGTGCGCGATGGCGATGTGATTGAAATCGTCGTGGACCGAGCGAAGCTTGCCGGGACCGTCAATTTTGTCGGCGAGGGCGGCGAAATCTTCGACGCAGAAGACGGTGCGCGGAGGCTCGCGCAACGCAGTTCGCGTTCCGATCTCGCGCCGCATCCACAACTGCCCGACGATACGCGCCTGTGGGCGGCATTGGTGCAGGCGAGCGGCGGCGTGTGGGGCGGATGCGTCTACGACACTGAAAAAATTGTCGCGCGG
>JBAWFY010000640.1:0-3140 GCA_049592335.1 Occallatibacter sp. | reverse complement strand
CACGCAGGGCGCGCCCGGCCCCGGCCTTACTGAAATCGCCATGGACGCAAGCATCAGCGGCGATTATCCCGCCATCATGCGCTTCGTGAACAGCATCGAGCGCGATCCCATGTTCTTCATCATTCGCGCCATGGGCCTCACAGGTCAGCAAGGTGGCCTCGTCAATCTGCGCCTTCGCGTCTCCACCTGGCTGCGCCCCGCAGACGCTGCCGCCAGCGGCCTGCCTGCTACACCGCCTGGTAACCAACTCCAAGACCAAAGTGCGACCTCGGCGCCAAACAAGGAGGGCGAATAACATGGCTCTCGCTCTCGGCATTGAAAACAAGCGCAACGTGGTTCTTGCCGTCGTCCTCATTGCCGGCGCCGTCGGCTTCGGCATCTACACATTCTTTTTCTCCGGCCCCTCCGCGCCGCCCGCTCTACCCGCTTCGCCCGCCGCGTCCGCGCCGGTTTTGAACCATGCTCCCGCGGCCACAGGCGCCGAAGCCCAGAAACTCTCCAACGCCGGCATCGATCCCGCTCTAGATTTCGCCAGGCTCGCTCAAAGTGAAGACGTGCTCTACGCCGGCACCGGCCGCAACATCTTCTCCGCCGAATCCGCGCCGCCCCCGATGCCCAAACCCATCGTGTCGCCACGCCCCGGCCCAGGTGGAAACTCTATTGCGCAGAACATGCCGCCTCCGCCGCCCAAGCCGCCCGCCATCGACCTCAAATATTTTGGCTACGAGGAGCAGAAAGACAAAACCTTCCGCGCCTTCTTCATGCATGGCGAAGACGTCTTCATCGCGCGCAGTGGAGAAATTGTCGACCATCGCTATAAAGTCGGCGCCATCCACCCGCAAAACGTCGAGATCACCGATCTTTCCTACAACAACACCCAGAACCTGCCGCTGACCGCCAACTGATCCCCATGACAAACTTTCTCCTAGCTCGGTTGAATGGCTTTGAAAAGGCACGGCGGAAACCTCTGGGTGAGGCTCCGGAAAAAATTTTCGGGTGCAAGGATCGTGAAAGGGCACGACCGGGGAACCCACACAATGTGTGGGTCGCGTACCATAAACGCCCGGTAATATGTTCGGGGCTTTAGCCCCTAAGGGATGTCTTTGGGCCTTCCGTTTCTTGATTAACGATTCGTCAGAAACTGCGTGGCCCTGAAGAAATGTACGAGCCAATAGAGCAAACGATGAGCGTATCGAAGCCAAACCGCCGCGTAAACCCCTCCGAGCAGGGCTATATCCTCCTCTTCGCCATTTTCCTCACTGCTCTGCTCGTCATCGCGCTGGCCATCGCTGCGCCCCAGGTCGCTAAATCCATCCAGCGCGACAAGGAACTGGAAACCTTCAACCGCGGTATGCAATACCGCCGCGCCATCCAGCTCTACTACCGTAAATTCCATGCGTACCCGCCCAACGCCGACGCTCTCGTTGAGACCAACAACATCCGCTTCCTGCGCAAAAAGTACCTTGATCCCATGACCGGCAAGGACGACTGGAAGCCCATCCTCTTCGGACAGAACAAAGCTCCCACCGCCATGGGCTTCTTCGGCCAACCGCTCGCCGGTTCGGCCACTACCGTCGCAGGCATCGGCCCCGGCGGCGGCAACACTGGAGCCAACGGCGGCGCAGGCGGCATATTACCCGGCGGAATCGGCGGCCTGCTCACTGGCACCAACGATAATTCCGGCAACACCTCCTCCGGAGACACTTCCGGCGGCAACAACGGTACGGGCTCGTCCGGAGATACATCCGGGACGGGCAACAGCGGCGGCGCAGGTTCTTCCCCCGGCTCCGATCAGTCGGGACAATCCGGACAAAGTGGCCAGACAGGCCAAACGGGACTATCCGGCCAGACCTTCGGCGGCGGAGGCATCATCGGCTTCAAGCCCCCCCTCGAAAAGAAATCCATCCTCGTCTACAAAAAGAAGAACCACTACAACGAGTGGGAGTTCACCTACGACCCCATCTCCGACATGCAGACGATGGGCGGCGGCAACGCCCTCGGCAACGGCGCCAATTCCCAAAACCCAAACAACAATTCGGGATTCGGCAGTGGTTCAGGGTCTGGAAGCGGTTCGACTTTCGGGAACGGCTCGAGTTTCGGAAGCGGTTCGGGGGCTGGAAGCAGTTCTAGCTTCGGGAGCGGTTCGAGCTTCGGAGGAACCTCCAATTCCCCAGGGACCACAACCCCTCAGCAATAGCAAACGCCGAAAAAATGAATGTGGGCTATAGAATCCTGCGTGAGAACTACACAAGCTACCTCTAATCCAAGACAAGTATTTGAGGTATATACTGATGCCTCATCTGAATGGACACGCGCCGCCCCAACCCGTCAGCGCCGCCGGTGTATCGGCCCGTTCAAACGTCTCCGCAGATGCGGCCTGCAACGCCGCCGGTTTATCGCCCAATCCAAATGTCTCCACAGACGAGGCCCGCAGCGCCGCCGGTTTATCGACCTCAGGCTCCGCCGAGGATCCTGCAGGCTAAACCGGCGATCCCGGCTCAGCTTCGCGCGCCGACGGCACTCCTGAAGCCGCTGACCGCCCCTCCCGTTTACAAACCGCATCAACAACCCCACGCGGTGCAGCCAAAGGTTGCCGCTGCTTTTCGATCCGCAGCCATCCAGTTAGCCAGCGAAAAAAAGTCGTCGGGATATTCCGCCTGTGACGCCACCGTGACTTCGGGCAGCGTAACCGGCACGGGATCGTATGTGAACAGCATTCACGGCGAAATCAACGCGCTTGAAGACTACTTAAACCAAGGGGGAACCTTAGGCGCGATAACGAGGATCGAAATCAGTTCACCGCCGTGCAAATACTGCCATCTCATTTTGGGAGATCTCGGAATATTAGGCAAAGTAGTCGTAACAAAAGCCTCCAAAAGAAAGTTTGGCAGTTGCCAGGGCGGATCATACGGGTTTTTCAAGGGCGAAGGCCTGGTCAGCCAGGCGCTACAGGCCATAAGCAGACTCGATCAAGATGGCTACCTCAAGACGCTCAGCGAGCGGAAAAGTAAATTGAAGTAAAGTGCGCCCGGCCCTCGGCAGTTAAGCGCGATGAAACCGCTTCCCCAAAAAGCTCTTCAGGATTTGCATATAATTTCCCGACTTCGGCACACAATGGTTTTGAGAGTGCCGCTCTAGGG
>JBAWFY010000639.1:0-1610 GCA_049592335.1 Occallatibacter sp. | reverse complement strand
TGCACGCTGTTCCACCTGCGCTTCCTGTTCGAGAATGCGCAGACTCGCGAGCTGATCTTCCACGTCTTCGAAGGCTCCGAAGATGGTGTTGCGGTAGCCGTCGGCATGCGCTTCGTAGCTGTGGCGCGCGGAATCGGTGAGCGCGTGGCGCTGGCCCGCGTCGAACAAAAGTTCTGTGGCCTGCCCGCCCAGGGTCCACATCGCGCTTGGCCCCTGAATCCACGTGCCAAGGCTAGTGCTTTGAAAGCCACCGGTCGCGCCCAGGCTGATGTTCGGATAGAAAGCGCTGGTGGCAATGCCGATTTGCGCGTTGGCTGCTGCTGCCTGCCGTTCGGCGAATGCGATGTCGGGCCGGCGCTCGAGTAACTGCGAAGGCACGCCAAGGGGAATTTTCGGCAGCGCCAATTCCTGAGGTTGCCCAAACGGCGACGGCGGAATGCTGAAGGTAGAGAGATCGTAGTTCGCGATGGTTCCAACGGCGTGCTCGAATTGCGCGCGCGCGACACCGGCATCGATCAGTTGCGCGCGGACGGTTTCAAGCTGCGTCTCGGCCTGCTCCACGTCGACTTTTGTGGCCACGCCGCCCTTGAAGCGCCGCTCAGTGAGGTCGAGCTGGCGTTCGAGGTCCGCGACCGTCTCCGTCAGTAGCTTGATTTGTGAATCGAGCCCGCGCAGCGCGAAGTAGTCGGTCGCCATCTCAGCCTGGAGCGTGAGATCGATGGCGGCTGCTTGAGCAGCGGAGGCCTGCGCATTCGCGCGCGCCTGCTCGACCGAGCGGCGGACGCGTCCCCAGAAGTCCGGCTCCCAAGTGGCCTGGCCTTGGACAATGTAGTCGGAATAGACAGTACTCGTGCCGGTTGCTTTGTTATAGAGCGGCTCATTGGCAGAAATTTTTTCGCCCTGCGCCGTGACTCCGGCCGAGACCTGCGGGAAGAGATTGGCGCGCTGGACGGCCACCTGGTCGCGAGCGGCAAGATAGGTTTCGAGCGCCTGCTTCAGTTGCACGTTGTCGGTGGCGATGCGTTCTTCAAGCCGGTTGAGTTGCGGATCGTTGTAAACCTCCCACCACTTGCCCTTCAACATGCCGTCAGAGGGGTTCGCCGGTTGCCACGCGCCGCCGGTTGGACTGGGGGGTGGGACCACCGATGCCGCGCCGGTTTCTTTGTATGCGGGAGGCGCGTTGTAGCCGGGACGGTTGTAATTGGGGCCGACGGGTTTGCAGGAGATGATCAAGAGGCAGGGAACAAGGGACCAAGGGACCAAGGCACGAAGTACGCGGAGTGCTCGCACGGTCGAAAAGCAACTGCAGATCCTTCGACTCGTCCGCCTGCGGCGGCCTCCCTCAGTATGACCGTCCTGAGTCGTGCGCGCGGTGCTCTCCTCGAATTGAGAAATGGCGACCATTCTTACTGGCCTCCTGCCGGTGCGGGGGCACTGCCCGGTTGCACTACCTTCACTTTTTCCCCGTCGATCAATGAGTCGGGCGGGTCCTGGATTACCTGGTCGCTGGAATTCAAACCGCTGACGATCTGCGCAGTGGCTCCGTCGTCTTCGCCGATGACAACGGGGACCAGATGTGCGGTGTCGCCGTTGACCACCGTGCCCAATTG
>JBAWFY010000638.1:0-10695 GCA_049592335.1 Occallatibacter sp. | reverse complement strand
GTACGGTACCGGTGGCAACCCAAGAGTCAACGAGCCTATAGCAAAAATGCTCAGAATGAACCTCTCCTATTAAGGGTTGAAGTTGGGCTGTTATTTGTTCTGCCGTCATATATTCGCCGCCGTCCGTCAGCGATCGATGCGATTTCATCATAGATCGTCGCCTTAAAGGCAACGTTCTTGTCGCGCAGTCGGCCAACGTCCAAAAACCCGAGAAGCAACCGCAGATCCTTCACTGCGCTGCGCTCCGCTCAGGATGACAGCACTTTGAGGGAGCGAGGCTTCGTATCCGGCGCGGTTATTCGCCCTCGTGGTGCGTATCCACGCCGTCAAACCGCGTAAACCGCGAATCGAAATGCATCTGCACCGTGCCCGTGGGCCCATTACGCTGCTTGGCAATGATGATCTCCGACTTCGCCTTCTCTTCCGGCGAAAGATCCTCGTCGCGGTTGTAGTAAGCCTCGCGATGAATGAACACGACCACATCGGCGTCCTGCTCAATCGATCCCGACTCGCGCAGATCGCTCAGCATCGGCCGCTTGTCGTCGCGCTTCTCGTTCGAACGCGACAGCTGCGACAGCGCCACCACCGGAACCTGCAGCTCCTTCGCCATGGCCTTCAGGCCGCGCGAGATGGCCGAAACCTCCTGCACGCGATTCTCGTAGCCTTTTTTCACTCCAGGGATGGTCGCCGACATCAATTGCAGGTAATCGATCACCACCAGATCGAGCCCACCCCTGTTCTGCTTCAGCCGTCGCGCCTTGGCTCGCATCTCGGCCAGCGATGAGCCGGCCGAGTCGTCGATGAAGATGCGCGAATCGACCAGCAGCCCCAGCGCCGACTGCAGCCGATCGTGATCTTCGCGGCCCAGAAAGCCGGTTTGCAGCTTGCGTTGGTCCACGCCCGCCTGCGATGCCAGCATGCGCCGCAGCAAGGACTCCTTACTCATTTCCAGGCTGAAGACGGCCACCGTCGCCTGGTAGCGCACCGCCGCATTTTCCGCAATGTTGATGGCCAATGCCGTCTTGCCCATTGAAGGCCGCGCCGCAATGATGATCAGCTCGCCCTTCTGCAAGCCGCTCGTCATGCGGTCGAAATCGGTGAACCCCGTCGCCAGCCCCGTCACGTCGCGGGCCTGTTTGTAGAGGTTGTCGATCGAGCCGAAGGAGTCGCGCACAATCACGTCGATCGGCTGCAGGCCCTGCGTCAGGCCCGATTGGCTTACTTCGAGCAGTTGCGACTCGGTCTCGTCGAGAACGCTGATGGCTTCCTGGCTCTGGTCGGCAGCCTTGGCGATCGCCGCCGAGCAGATGCCCATCAGCCGCCGCAGCAGGCTCTTGTCCTTGACGATGCGGATGTAATCTTCGATCACCGGCCGTCGCGGCAACCCTTCCGTCAGCGACGCAAGGTAAGCCACGCCGCCCACCGCCTCCACCTCTTTGTAGCGCGAGAGCTCGTGCGACAGGGTGACGATATCCACGGTCCGGCCCGTGTCGATTAGCTCGCCCATGCGCAAAAAGATGCGTCGATGCGAGTCCAGCGAAAAGTCGTCGGGCTTGACGTGCTCGGCGGCCTCGGCGTGCGCGGCGTTATCCAGCAGGATCGCGCCCAGGATGGTCTTCTCCGCGTCCACGTTCGCGGGCAGTCCGGTCTCGAGCGTGAGGTCGGGGACAGTGGCCATAGAGAAAGTTTGAGGCTAGCGGATGCCTTGAGCAACTGTTAAGAACCGGGCAAATTATTGGAAAAGAGGAAAACGGTGTTGAAACGCCGTGGATTTGCTTCTGGAACACGGAGGGAGCAGGGGCCTTCAGGCCCCTGAATTCGAAGAGAAAATAAGCGGGGCTTTAGCCCCAAAATCAAACCCCATCCGCCCGCGCCGCATTCAGCCCATTGAAGATCTGCTCGTACTTGCCCGATTCCGCCGCAAACCGCAACCCCTTCACGTTCTCCACGCAAATCTCTGCTGGCGTGGGTTGCTGCTTCAGAATCCCCATCGCTTCGGTAATAAAATCCTTCAGCGGCATGGCACGCGGATCCTCCGCCCCGCTCATCAGGTGCGTCTGCACGTACGGCGGAATTAGTTCCAATACCTCAATCGAGGTCGAGCGCAACTGATACCGCAGCGACAGCGTGTAGGAATGAATCGCCGTCTTCGTCGCGCAGTAAGTAGGCGTAAGCGTCAGCGGCAGAAACGCCAGCCCCGAAGAAACATTCATGATCGTCGCATGAGCCTGCCTCTGAAGATGCGGCAGCAGCGCCGCCGTCAGCCGAATCGGCCCCAGTAGATTGGTCGCCACCGTCGCCTCGGCGTCCGCAAGATCGGCCTGTTGCGCAAGCAGCTTCTCCGGCCGCATGATCCCGGCGTTGTTGATGAGCACATTGAGCGCAGGAAACTCGGCAATGGCCGTCGCTGCAAAACTGCGAATCGACTCCGCATCCTGCACGTCGAACTGCAGCGACTTCATCCCCGGATTTGCCGCCGTGGTTTCGTCGAGCGCCTGCTGCCGCCGTCCGGCAACAATCACCTTGTTGCCAAGCGCCTGAAGCGATTCCGCCAGCGCGCGGCCGATGCCGGAACCCCCTCCCGTAATCAGAATCGTATTGCCACTGGTGCGCATAGAATCTAGTTCCTTTCACCCGCATCATAGCGAGATTCGGCGAACCGTGCTTTGCGTGCGGCGTCCAGCCCTCCTGGGCCCGCTTCTGGCTAAGATGCCGGCGCCAACCTTCCGCCTTCCTGGGTGACTTTCATCACAGGTCTGTGCGCGCAATCCACCCCATAATCGATCATCGATTGCGAGGCGCGCCGCACGTTGGCCCTCATGATCGAAATTGACTCGCCTCTGGTCCCCAGCCCGCCGGCCAGAGTCAATAGGAGCTTCCAACGTGCCCACCCGCCCCCTCGACCATGCTCAACTCACCGTCGTCACGCGTTCGTTCGTTTCCTCGTCTCCCATTCCGGGCAGCTCCTCCCCGGCCATGCGCTCTGCCAGGGTGCCCATCATCACCCGCATCGTTGCCCACGGCCCCACGCTGCCGCAGGAAGCCGTCGCCGACGGTGTCAAACTGGGCAAGGGTCTTGCCTGGGCTTTAGCGCTCGAGGGCGCTGCGGCCCTCATCATCTATGCTGGGTGGCATCTCTGGCGCATGCTTTAGCTGCATCTTTGAGCGGGCAACTGGGCAAAGCTGCTCCATTGCGCATTCCTGGCCGCGTTACCGGGCAAACCCTGCACCGTTCGCGAATATCTGCGATGATACAAAGATTGTGCCTATCAGCAAGTCGATGCGACAGGACCCGCCCCTCCAGTGAAACCCGCCATGCGCCGAGTGGCGCTCATCTATAACCCGGCATCCGGCCAACACTCCGCGCGCCGCAAGGCCGCCGTCGAGCAGGTTCTTGCCGTTTTTCGCAATGCGGGCGTCGCCGCTGAAGCTTTTGAAACCACAGCCTCCGGTGAAGCTACCCATCACGCCCGCCAGGCGGTCGAAGCCGGCTTCGATACGGTTCTGGCCTGTGGCGGCGATGGCACCGTCCACGAAGCAGTGCAGAGTCTCGTAGGCGCCGACGTCGCGCTCGGCGTCATTCCCCTGGGAACGGCCAATGCGCTCGCCGCAAATCTCGGACTCCTAGGCTCGCCCGTCAAAGTAGCCGGCAAGCTGCTCAACGCCACGCCTGAACGCATCTCCGTCGGCCGCATTCACTATCGGGATCTCGCCGGAAACTCCTGTTCGCGCTACTTCATCGTGGCCGCCGGCATCGGTCCCGACGCTCTCGTCATGGCGCGCATGGACGCCGGGCTCAAGCGCCGGCTTGGCTACCTGCTCTATGTCATCGAGTGCTTCCGCACCTGGGTCACGTTTTCCTATCCGCTCTTTGAGGCCGCAATGCCCGCCAACGGCCACGGCGATGCCCGCGCGGTCCACGTCTCTCAGTTGCTGGCCGTGCGCGTGCGCTCCTTTGGCGGCGCGTTACGCGAGTTTGCTCCCGGCGCAAGCCTGAACAACGAAAGCCTCAGCCTGCTCGCCTTCAAGACGCAAAGCCGCCTTGTCTATCTCCGGTTCATGATGGCGGCCCTGGCCGGGCGGCACACCTTCAACGGCCCGGTCGAGCTGCTTGAGACCCCGAGCATCGACTGTCGCACCCCCGACGGCTCGGACGAAAAGTTGATGGTCGAAGCCGACGGCGAGGTGCTCGGCTCCTTGCCCGTTCGCCTTGAAGTCGTGCCTCACTCGCTGACAGTGCTCGTTCCCCCCGGCGCGCAGCCGTAAGGCAGCCGGATTCCTGAAGCCTGGCCGGCCATCATCGGTACCTACCTGCATTTGTCTCTGCGCGAACTGTGGCCGCCTTTCCGAGCACCAGCTTTAGGCGATCGGTGCACCGGCCGCGCGGTAAATGCCCTCCATGGCAAGAAGATCCTTGAGGCCTTCCTCGCCGGGGGTATCCGGTTCGCGATTGCTGCGGATGCAGTCGGCGAAATGGTCCGCCTCATTGACGAACTGATACGGCAGCTTGGCGTCGCTTGCCTCGCTCACGGCGCCGTGGTGGGTTTGGCCATGATACTTAAGCCCCTCGTAGAAAAATGCCGGCTCGACCCAGAGATTGCTGTCGGCTCCGTCGATGCTTAGATACGCGCCGCCCATTTCGCCATACGACGAACCACTGGACGCGAGCACTCCGGACGGGAACTTCATCGAGAACTCAATGCTCTCTTCGACCGTGGAAAAGCGTGAATCGGTCGCCCGGGTGCCTACCTGGGCAGAAAACGACACGGGTTCTTCGCCAACAATCCAGCGGATGGTGTTCAGCGGATAAATGCCGAGGTCGAGCAGCGAGCCGCCTCCCGCGAGCTTGCGATCGAGCCTCCAGCCGCCGGTTTTCACGCCGTAGAAGCCTCCCTGAAAGCCTTGAATCTGGCCGAGCTCGCCATCGCGCGCCATCTTGCGAATCTGCTGCCACATGGGGTCGTAGTGAACGCGGTAGGCAATCATCAGCTTCACGTTGTGCTGCCGGCAGGCGTCGATCATCTGCTGGCACTCGGCAGAGGAGATGGCCATGGGCTTTTCACAGAGCACATGCTTGCCGGCGCGGGCGGCGCGGATCGTGTATTCGGCGTGCATGGAATTCGGCAGGCCGATGTACACCGCGTCGATGTCTGGGTTATGCGCGATCTCATCGTAGTTCTCGTAGTTGTACACGGCCTTCGGAGAGATTCCGTAGAGCGCCTCGTATTTCGGCGCCTTTTCCGCGGCGTGTCCGGTCACGAGCGCGGTCACTTTGCACTTCGAGGACTGTGCGCAGGCCCGCATGAAGATGTCGGAGATGTCGCCGAGGCCCACAGGAGCGAAGCGCACCGGCTGTTGCGGCTCGCCAAGCAGCGGCAGAGAACTGGCGGCAGCGGCCAGCATGGAAGCTTTGATAAAGCTGCGGCGATCGAAAAGGTTCATGGCTCCTCCGTAGGTTTACGATTCAAAGCAGAACGCACTTCCGATCATATCCTCGCGAAGCGGCAAAGCACCCGGAGGGGTAGCAGGAAGCTAGCCCCGGATGCAGGTCCGCGTCCGGCTTCGCCGCATAAGGACGCAATCCGGGAAAGATCACCCTAAAAAGAAAACAGCGAACGCGACTCGAAGGGGCGCGCCGCATTGACATCTGGAAAACAATACACTACCCTATGGTTGTGGATCGATTGGGGACAACCTTTGCGGCTTTATCCGATCCAACCCGGCGCGCGATGATCGACCGGCTCTCCCGCGGGCCTGCCTCTGTGCATGTCTTGACGGAACCGTTTGCCCTCTCGCAGCAGATGATTTCAAAACATATCGCGTACCTGGTGCGGGCACGGATTGTGATCAAGACAAAGCGTGGACGTGAGAGCATCTGCACGTTGAGGCCACACGCAATCAAGACCGTCAGCGACTGGGCGATCGGCTATCGCGAATTTTGGGAAGAGAGTTTCGACAAGCTGGATGCAGTGGTAAAGCAAATGAAAAAAGCGGAGGCCGGAGGTGACAAAAAACATGGTGAATGAGACAGAGCGGATGGTAGTAACCAGAGTCTTTGATGCTCCACGCGAATTGGTCTGGAAGGCGTGGACAGACCCGAAATACGTGAAGCAGTGGTGGGGGCCGAAGGGTTTCACTGCGCCCTTTTGCGAAATGGACTTTCGCGAGGGAGGGAAGTTCCTTTTCTGCATGAGAGCGCCGGATGGGCAGGAGTTCTGGAATGCCGGCGAATACCATGAGATTGTTTTGCACGAGAAGATCGTCTCTTCCATGTACTTTTCCGACTCCAAGGGAAACAGGGTGGAGGCCGCGCAACTCGGCATAGAACACGAGGCTATCGAGAATGTGCACGACGTGATTCTTTTTGAGGATATTGGAAACGGCCAGACGAAACTCACCTTCATTGGAAATGAAACCATGCGGAACGCAATCGAGAGCGGTCAGCTGGAGGGCACCAAGCAGATTCTCGATAAACTTGCGGCCGTTGTTGACGAGTTGGCAAAGGCGAAATAGGAAGCTGAAGCTTTGGATGATCATCGCGCGGGCAGGTGGTCACGGCTTGGCGCTAGATTATTCAACTACAAATGGTGCCCCCGGTCCCTCTCAGTTGGGGGCCGGGGATCACTGCTGAAGAGGAATGTCTGTGCCCCGTTCATCGCGTTTTTTGCGATGAGCGGGAGGGGCGGGTTCGTGGTTTCCCACTCAAAACGCAAAGAACGCGTTTTGAATGGGGCACGGACATACATTCGATCATGCCGTGTGAAGGATTTGACCGGGCCACCTGCCTGCGTGATGGGTGTTTTGGTGGTGGATTGAAGCTTGACGGTAGGACTTCTTGGTAGTGCCGGCGCCACGGATACTCGGACGACGCAGCGCGGCGCCCACCAGCGGATCGGCCTCTCTAGGGATTCCTCCGGGAAACATTTCCTTGCAGGATCATCGTTGCCCGCGGCGAAGCCGCCGGCCCATCATCAGCATCAAGCTGGCACCCAAGGCTCCAGCTCTGTATCAGGGCGCGAGTTTACTCGCGCCGCAACAACGCCCTAAATGACGTGGGGCTTCAGCCCCTGCCTGAGTGGCCGACACAACTTAAACGATCCCGTCGAATTGCTTGAGACGCCAAGCATCGATTGCCGCGCCCCGAGAGCACAGACGAGACGTTGATGGTCGAAGCCGACGGCGAGGTGCTTGGCTCGTTGCCCGTCCGCCTCGAAATCGTGCCCCAATCGCTAACGGTGCTCGTCCCTCCCGGCGCAAATCCGTAGGGCGGCCGGATTCCTGACGCCTGGCCGACATTCGGGTATTAATCCGGGAGAAACGACATTGTCCTGACTTCAGTTCACAGGGTTTGAAGTGCGTGAGTTATAAGCGGATGTATTTTTTGCCACAATGCAAGCAGAGCCGTCGATGTACTCACTGCCTTACCTACACCGTCCAAAACTGAGGCAATCATTCCATGCTGCCGAGCATCTTTCGGGACCGTAGTTTGCGTTGATAGAAACGACAGTTGCTCAAGAATTTCCTGCTTACCCTGAGCCTGCAACTCTGTGCTCTTTAGAACAGCCTCTGTTAATTCCTTGAGAGCGTTGCCAAGATTTGGATCGCCTTTCTGATTGAGGCTTCCGATGACAACATCGATAGTTTTAACGTTGCCTGTGTTTATGGCCCCAATCACGCCCCCCTGTACGTTGATGTTGTGGAAAGTCATTGGTCCTTCGTGCCTCACGATTGGAGCTGGAGGTGGGATTTGATACCGAGGCCCTTGGGTGTTTACGCCGAAGGACCGCATGTGGGAGTCCATTTCATCTGCTGCTTGATTTGCGGCAGCCATCAAGTACCGCAGCTTCTGCTGCTGCACTTCTTCAAACCGTGCATAGCACCAGACACAGACATTAGCGCCATTTATGGACCAGATCGCCTGCCTGTCGCATTGACTGCATTTGGGCATTTCTCAACTTTACTCTCGAAGGTCAAACGGCGGAACCTTTCACGCACTTGCCGCCCTTGAGACGCTAATTTCTTTCGCTGGCGATCCCCGCCGATCCCACACGCCCCGTCAGCCAAATTTCTCCCATCCGTTTTGCCGATCATTTCCCCGTTCCGGCGCATACTGGCTCTGGAATCGCTCCAGACAGTACTCCGGCCGCAGCGGATGATTTCGCCCGCGTTCGCATCTTCTACTGCGAATTTCCGTGGTTTCTTCGGCATTTTTGCCAATAACCCCTTGCAGGACTGGGGCGAAGAGGGCGAGGATAGCTTCACGGAAAACAAAGGAGTTCTCAGCCAGAACCGGGCTAGCGCCATCCCGCAAGTCCTTTGATTGCTAGATCCCGGCCACGAGCGACTGATAATAGAGAGCTTATCGGTTTGGGCGCGGCTTAAACCGATGAAAACAAAGAACATCCTTCAAGAATATAGGGGGGTACCCCCCATTTACTAAATGATCAACATTTCGGCGCAACAATCCGCCCATGATTGAATGCTTCTACTCCGCGTGGAAGACAACGTCGAAGAGCAGTAAACTCGCGGTCGTAAAAATAATGTCGTAGCCGACCAGCATCTTGATCCAAAGCGTAGGGTCGCTATCGCCGGTAAAGATCGCCGTCGTGGCCTGCACCATCGCCTGCAGCGCGGGAATGAAGATGGGAAACAGAATCAGCGAGAGCACGAACTCGCGGTTGCGGCTGCTCATGGCAAGCGCGGCAAAAAAGACACCGTTCCCAACCAGCGCCCATGTGCCCAGCGGCAGCACCAGCGCCAGCAGCCACGCGTTGCCCGCAATGTGCAGGTTGTAGAACACGACGAAGAACGGCGCCAGAATCACCTGTACGATGCTGACGAAGAGAAAGTTGGCCAGGGCCTTGGCCAGGAAAAGCTCCGCGCCCGGCGCGGGAGCCATGCGCTGCGCATCCATCACCTGGTGGCGAATTTCGCGCGCCCACGCCTGATTCAGCGCGCTTACTGAGGCGAACATCGTCGCCACGCAGAGCACGCCCCCGGCGATCTGCTGCGCGAACTGGCCCTGCGGATCGAAAGCAATGGAGAAGAGCACAACGACGAGACCCGAGAAGAACAGCATCGAGATCATCGCATCGAGCGTGCGCCACTCGATGCGCAGATCTTTCACCAGATGAGTCCAGAGGGCGCGCGTCACAGGCGACCCTCCGAGTGAACGGACTTAGTTTCCTTCGTCAGGTCAGCGGTTTCGAACGGCTCGCCAATGGCCGAGGCCGCGCGTAAATAATCGTCCGGCGCAAGAATCAACTGCGTGCCGCGCGTACCCGCCGAAACGCTGATCTTGTCGAAGAGAATCAGCGTCTCATCGACGAAGACCGGATAAGCCTTCTTCGCGCCGAAGATCGTAACGCCGCCGCGCATGTAGCCCGTGAGCGGCTGCACGTCTTTGAGCGGCGACATCTCGGCCTTGCGCCAGCCCGCCGTGCGCGCCAGCTTCTTGAAGTCGAGCTCGGCATCGCCGGGAATGACCGCGAACGCGTACTCGCCCGCGCCCGTTGTCGTCAGCAGTGTTTTGAAGACCTGCTCGGCGGGCATGCCGATCTTTTTGGCCACCGTAATCGCAGTCAGATCGTTGGGGTCGACCTCGTACTCGCGCAACTCGAACGCGATGCCGAGCGCTTCAAGGAACCGTGCGCCGTTGGTCTTCATAGCGTCGGGCTCCCCCGCTCGAACGAGGCCACTCGCCCCGCGTGAAGCGTGAGTACCCAGTCGGCGATCGGTGCGGCCAGTTCGCGCTGGTGCGTAGTCAGCACGATGGTGCGGTCGCTCTGGCGGAAGCGAGCCAGCAGCTCGACCATCTGCCGCGCGCTCTCAACGTCCATGTTCGAGAACGGTTCGTCGAGCAGGAGAAGTTCGGGCGAGGAGATAAGCACGCGGGCCAGCGAGGTACGCTGGCGCATGCCCTGCGAATATTGCCCGAGCGGCCGGTTCAGCGCGGGGTCAAGTCCCACCTGGCGCAGCGCATCTTCCGGCGCAAGACATTCGCGCCCCGGATAGAGGCTCGCGAAGTAGCGCAGGTTCTCCTGGGCGCTCAGCTCGTCGTAAAGCATGGGCGCGTGGCTCATGTAGCCGATGCGGTCGCGCTCTTCGTGCGGCTCCGCGCCGCCAAACAGCCGCACCTTGCCGTAGCTCGGGCGCAGCAGGCCGGCCAGAACGCGCAGCAGCGTGGATTTCCCCGCGCCGTTCTCACCCAGCAAAACGTAGCAGCGGCCCGGCTCGAGCGTGACCGTAATTTGTCGCAACGCGGCAAAGCTGCCAAACAGCTTCGACACCTCATCGAGCCGGGCGCAGTGCTTTACTGGATCGGCGCCAGAAGCGTTCGCGTTCATGCGATCAATTTGTAGCAGACTGGGCTGGGGCAGGCGCCGCATTCGCCGTATTGGCCGGCTTAACCGGGGCCGGCGCCGATGGCTGCGCGCCTGGCTGCGCCGGAGCATACTTGCTGGCGCATTTGGCCTGCAGTGTGGTCGCGTGGAAGACGCCGTCGCGCCCATACGTGCCGGCGGCCACGGCCTCCGAATCGTCCTTGAAAGTATCCGGAGGCGGCTCGGAGCCTTTGTAGCTGATCTTGAGTTTGCGGCCGCTCGCGGCGTTGGGCATGTGGCTCTCAAACTCGTTGAGAACGAAGTCGACGTGCGGACCATTGTGCTCAATGGAGCCGGGCACAACGAAACCATC
>JBAWFY010000637.1:0-2171 GCA_049592335.1 Occallatibacter sp. | reverse complement strand
CTTGCTGTTCGGTGAAGGCCGTCCCGCTAGTGGCAATGACGTTCTGGATTCCCGCGAGGAAGACGCTGATGCAGTCCATCTGGCCTTCGACCAGCAGCGCAAAGCCCACGGTGCGGATGGCCGTCTTTGCCTTATCGAGATTGAAGAGCACGTGGCTCTTCGAATAGAGCGGCGTCTCCGGCGAGTTGACGTACTTGGGTCCGGCTTTTTCGCCCTCTGAAGGCGTGCCGAGCAGTCGCGCCGTGAAGGCGATCACGCGACCACCTTCGTTCGCGATGGGAAACACAACGCGCTTGCGGAAACGGTCGTAGAGCCGGCCGTGACCGCCGTCCTCCTGCTCTTTCGAACTGAAGAGGCCGCTGGCGCGGAGGGTGGCTTCGTCGGCCATGCCGCTCAACCGATCGCGCAGGGCGTTGAAGCTGTCGGGCGCGTAGCCGATGCGGAATTTTTCTATTCCTTTTGGATCAAGTCCGCGGCCGGTCAGATACTCCCGCGCTAAGGCGCCTTCCGGCGAGCGCAACTGCTCTTCGAACCACGCTGCCGCGGTCTCGTGCAATTCGAGGAGCTTCGTCCGCAGCCGCGCCTCGGCTGCTTCCTCAGGGGAAGAGAACTCGCGCTTGGGCAGCGGAATGCCGCACTTCTGCGCGACGACGCGGACGGCTTCGGGGAAGGTGACATTTTCGATTTTGCCCACGAACGAGAACACGTCGCCTGAAGCGCCGCAGCCGAAGCAGTGGTAGAACTGCCGCACAGCATGGACGCTGAACGAAGGCGTTTTTTCCTTATGGAAGGGGCAGAGGCCCGAGTAATTCTGCGCCCCCGCTTTGCGCAGGCGGATGTAGCCTTCGATCACCTTGACGATGTCGGCCTGCTGCTTGACGGTTTGGGCGAAGTCGCTCATGGAATGAGGATAAGTCAGTGCACCGGAAGGGGTTTGGGACTCCTCAGTTTCCGGTGCCGATGATAGACTGAGTGGACGTGGCGACGGGATGCCGCAAGAGAAATGACGGCGCGCCTGGTATGCTGCGTGCAACAAACTGCATCGAAAACAAATTAGGGTTCGAACTTCGCTCGCTATGCGCTGTGCAGCACGATCGAAGCGGATTTCGCCGAGGCTGGCTGAAATCCTGTCCTATCTGGGTTCGCTCACTTTCCCGTTCGTCCTTGGCAGCGATCTGAAAAAACATGCGCGAAGGAGATGCAGAATGCGCCTGAGGCTGTTCGTTTTCCCTGTTCTGGCGGTGAGCATTATTGCGGTTGTGGTTCCCGCTGCCGCGCAGGTCGACGCAGCGTACCAGAAAGATAGTCTCGATCTGAATGTTGGCGTCGGAGGTTCCGGCTATAACCCCGATTGGGGACATGGCCGGATGTATGGAGAGGCGATTTGGGCTGACTGGTATTCCCGGAGGATGCCGCGGCTGCTGGACGGCCTGGGCCTGGAGATCGAGGCGCGCGATATCAGCCACGATCGGCATCTTCCGCCGCAGTTAAATCTCCGCCAGGACACGGCCGGAGGCGGCGCTATCTACGCCTGGCGCCATTTTCGAAACTTCCATCCTTACGCGAAGTACCTGATCTCCTTTGGCAGTTACGATTTTTCGCCGGTGGAGGTGGGCCCGAATAAGTTCTACTCGCATGACACGCGGACACTTTATGCGCCGGGGGCGGGGCTTGAATTCCGCGTCTATCATCCACTCTGGTTGCGAGTGGACTACGAGTACCAGACCTGGCAAAAACTGCTGGGAGCAACGCCTGACCCGCAGGGCTTCACGGTTGGCGTTGCGTATAGTTTCGCCTATGGCTATCACAGCAAGCGCTGAAGGCCGCGGGCGGCGTAACGGCGGGATTGGCGTCGATCGCTTGAGAAGCCCGCGATGCAGTCTGCTCGTGCGGCCGGGCCGCAATGCTCTGCGCGCGGAGTGTTAGTCTAGCCAATATATGTACAGCTTCAGGCTCGCGAATCTGGCTCTGGTTGCAGCCGCCGCAGCCGTCTTTGCCTTGAGTTGCGCCGCGCAGACGCGTGAAGTTCAGCCCAGCGTCCCTTATCCGGCAAAGCCTGTTCCGTCGGACTCCGCAACACCGTACCGGACGAAGATAATTCCCAGGACGATGACTCCTGCAGGAAACAGTTTGCTTGCGGCGGACCACTTCATCGCGTATCGGAATGAAGA
>JBAWFY010000636.1:0-4850 GCA_049592335.1 Occallatibacter sp. | reverse complement strand
CCGCCACAAACAATGCGGACAACTCCGCCGCGCAGCCGGCAGAAGCGCTGCCCGACGACCCCGGCCAGGAGCTGATGCCGCAGGCCGTGCCGGAGCCCGAACCAAAGACCGGGACTCCCGTCGAGATCGAAGCCGGCAACCAGACCTGGAATGAGCAAACGCAGACCTGGACTCTCTCCGGCCATGCCGTCATTCACTACCGCGACTACGTGATCCGCGCCGACAACATCGTTTACATCCGCACCACCACGGAGCTTCAAGCCGATGGGCATCTTGAAGTAACCGGCGGGCCTAACGACGTTTCTATCACGGCCACGCACGGCGACATGCGGCTGAACACGCACACCGCGCGCTTTTACAACGTGAATGGTTCGCAGGGTATGCGCGCCATGGGGCACACGGCGGTATTCACCACCACGAACCCGCTGTTGTTTTCCGGCCGGGTGCTGCTTCAGACCGGCGAGGGCCGCTACCGCATCGTGGATGGCTCCATTACCAACTGCCGCCTGCCGCATCCCGACTGGCGGATCGTGGCGCATTCGATCAGCCTCAACGACAAAACCGCGTCCATGTCGAACGCCGCCTTCGAATTCCTCCGCATACCGGTCTTCTATTTTCCCTACCTGCAGCATCGGAGCGATGAGACCGGCCGCGTGAGCGGGTTCCTGATCCCTGTAGCGAGCAATTCTTCAATCGAGGGCTATGTCGTCGGCGAGCAGGTGTACTGGGTCATCAGCCGCAGCATGGATGCAGTCATCGGCACGGAGTACTTCTCCAAGCGCGGCTGGGCCCCCAATGGCGACTTTCGCTACAAAGGCCCGGGCCTCGATCACGTGCTCGCCCGCTGGAACTCGCTCTTCGACCGCGGCGTCGAAGTGCCTGTCTCGAACCCGCAGCCGGGCCAGCCCACGACTCAGCTCGTCAATCAGGGAGGAATCGATGTGTCCCTGCTCGGGCGCAAGGATTTCTCGCCCAATACGCGCATTGCCGGCGTGGCCGAATACCTCTCGAGCTATGTCTACCGGCTGGTGTTCAACGACAACTACTCGCAGGCCACCAGTTCCCAGGTTGCGAGCGAAATTGCCCTCACGCACAACCACAACGGATTTCTTCCCTCGGTGTGGCTCGACCGCTTCCAATCCTTTGCCAGCACGGAAAATGGCGATGAGGTGAAGATTCTGCGCCTGCCCTTGATTCGCTATGACGTGCTCGACCGGCCGCTCGGCGATTCACCGCTCTACTGGAGCCTCGCCTCGTCGCTCGGCTACCTCAACCGCTCGGAGCCGGACTTCCACCCGCGCAACGTAGTCCGTCTCGACGTCTATCCGCATCTCTCACTGCCGATCGTCGGCGCAGGCTGGAGCGTGCTGCCCGAGGTTGCGCTGCGCGCTACGGCATACACCATCAGCCAGAGGCCCTCGCCCGATCCTACTGCCGCGCCCACAGTCAGCCACGACCCACTCGACCGCAAGGACCTCGAAGCCTCCGTCGACATCCGCCCGCCCGCGCTCGAGCGCGATTTCGAGCTTCCCTTCTGGCATCGCGAGCTGCGCCACGTCATCGAACCGGAGCTCAACTACCGCTATGTGGGGGGAATCGGCGAACAGGCGCGCAACGTGCTCCTGTTCGACACCACCGACGTTGCCACCGACGTGAACGAAGCCGGCTTCAGTCTGATGCAGCGTTTCTATCTGCGGCCGACAGACACGCAATCTTGCGACGCGAGCGATGACAAGGCCGACGGCACTACCGACGCTTCAGCGGACGCTGCAGACACTGGCATCTGCCCTAGCGCGCCGCGCGAGTGGGCCACCTGGGAGATCGCGCAGGAGTACTTTATCGATCCCAACTTTGGCGGCGCGCTCATCCCCGGCCGGCGCAACGTCTTCGATGCCACGCTGCAATTGACGGCGCCCACGTTTCTCACTTCGCCGCGCAACATAGCGCCCATCGTGTCGCGCATCCGCTTCGAGGCCATCGACAATCTGCGCATCCAGTGGGACCTGGCCTACGACACCATCGCGGGCGAAATCGCCGCGGACAATGTCTTCGCCGGCTACAGCGTTGGCCGCACGACCATGGGCATTGGTCATGCCCTCCTCAACGCTCCCGATGAAATGACGTCCAGCCCCAGCAGCGCGCTGGGGACGCTCAAGAGCCAGCAGATCCAGCCGTTCTTCGAATTCGGCAAATCGAACGGCGGCGGCTTCAACATGGCCGTCAACGGCGGTTACGATTTTATCCAGCACCTTGTGCAGTACGCCGGCGTACAAGCTGTCTACAACTGGAACTGCTGCGGCCTCTCGGTCGGCTACAGGCGCTTCGAACTGGGCACCGTCGGGTCCACCAGCCGCGATGAAACCCAGTGGCTCTACAGCTTTACGCTGGCCAACTTCGGCAATGTGGGCGACATTCGCCGCACCAATTCCGTCTTCCGCGACCCCACTTCGCCGCCAGCGTATTAAAAGGCAGGGAGTAACCAGTGGGGAGTAGGGAGTAAAAAAACCTCGCCGCGCCGGCAGCCCTCTACTCGCTGTTGGCTACTCCCTGCTCCCTGCCGTGGAGTATCCTTTCCTCAGAGGAAATGATCTTGGCAAATGCCCGTTTTCTGGCTGGGATGCTGCTTCTCGGCCTCGCTTGTGGCTGCAAAGCGCAAACTCCGCCTCCCTCCGCACCCGATCCCGGGCTCGATCGCCGTATTGAGATTCTGGTCCGCTCGGATTTCGATCTGCCTGCCGACGACACTGTGATCATCGGCGCCCGCAAGCCAAGCTCCTTCACTGGCTACGAAACCCTGCCCATTATCATTACGCGTCGCGGGACCGTCCAGCAATTCGACTTCCTCATCTCGAATGACAACACCAAGCTTGTTCACATGGACTCGATGGACCTGACCAAGGATCCTGCCAACGCCATCCCCATTGAGGGACGTCCCATGCGCGGCAATCCCAACGCCAAAGTCACCATCGTGAACTTCGACGATCTGGAGTGCCCTTACTGTGGGCGCATGCACCAGCAACTGTTTCCGGCCACCAGCGATCGTTACAAGGACCTGGTGCGCTTCGTTTACAAGGACTTCCCGCTCACTGAAATCCATCCCTGGGCCATGCACGCGGCCGTGGATGCCAACTGCCTGGCCGCGCAGAGTAGCTCCGTCTACTGGGACTACGTGGACTACCTGCACAGTCACGGGCAGGAGGTGAACGGAGAGGATGGCAATCCGGCCAAGAGCACTGCTGCGCTCGACCGCATCGCGCGCCAGGAGGCAACGGTAGGCAAGCTGGACTCCGCGGCGCTCGATGCCTGCATCGCCAAGCAGGACCAGACGCAGATCAAAGCCTCCATGCAACTGGCCGAATCGATGGGCATACAGGGCACGCCCGCCATTTTCATAAACGGCGAGAAAATCGACGGCGCCGTACCCACGGAACAGCTTTGGATCGTGATCGACCGCGCGCTGCGCTCCGTGGGTGAAAACCCGCCGTCGTCGCCGGCAGCAAAGCCTGCGCCCGCCGCGACGGGGCAGGGCGCGAGCCATTAACTCGCCAGGGCTACCCTTGGGCCGGGTGCGGGATTTATGCTTGATTGCCTAGGAAACCCATAGGAGAAACTGTCTTGCAAGTCTCATTCGGTTTTACTGCGCGCCGCGCTGCTGCGGCATTGCTCGCAGGCGCTTTATTTTCCCCTATTGCGGCCTGCCATCGTCCGCCTGCGGCCGACGTCGTGGCTACGGTGAACGGCAAGGAGATTCAGCGCGCGGAGCTGGAGCGGAATTATCAGATCCAGCTGGGCGACAATCCGCAAAAACCCTCCGACCAGGAAGCGGACATACTGCGCCTGAATATCCTGCAAAAAATGATCGTGGCCGAGATCGAGCAGCAGCAGGCCGCCAAAATGAACCTGACCGCCAGCGACGAAGACGTGAACGCCAAGCTGACGGAGATCAAGGCGCCCTACACCGAGGAGCAGTTCAACGACCTGCTCAAGCAGCGCAATATGTCGCTCGACGACCTGAAGCGCGACATTCGCCGCCAGCTCACCGAAACCAAGCTCATCAATAAAGAGATCGAATCGAAGATCAACATCACCGATGCCGAGATCAAGGCGTTCTACGACGCGCACAAGGCGGAGTACAACCTGATCGAGCCGACCTACCATCTGGCGCGCATCGTGGTCACCACCCAGCCAACGCCGCCCAACGGCAATATGCCGGGCAAACCGGCCGGCGAAGCCGCGGCCAAGGAGCGCATCGACGCCGTCCATTCCCAACTCGTGAGCGGCGTGGATTTCTCGACCGTCGCGGCAGCCGTCTCAGAGGACCCCAACACGGCCTCCAATGGCGGCGACCTGGGCTTTGTGCGCGAGTCGCAGCTCAAAAGCGATCCCTCGGTCTTCGACGCCATCAGCAACCTCAAGCCCGGTCAAATTAGCGACGTTGTTCCCGAATACGACCCCAGCCACAAGATCATGGCGTATGACATTTTCCGGCTGCTCTCCCGCGAGCCGGCCGGCCAGCGCGAACTGAACGATCCGCGTGTCCAGCAGGCCATTCATCAGTCGCTCCACGACAGCCAGAAGCAGCTGCTGCAAACCGCGTATCTCGAGACGCTGCAGGATGGCGCGCGCGTCCGCAACTACTTCGCGGAAGAGATTCTCAAGCGCGGCGGCCAGTAAGGGTACTTTCTTCGCCGCACCCCGAACCTCTGCCTCTCAGGTTGCGATCTCCATCTACGGGTGGCTCACAAATCCGCTCGTCGAGTACTACATCACTGAGTTGGGCTCGCTCTATACCGGCAACGCCACTTACAAGGGCAGCGTATCCAGCGACGGCCACACCTACAGCACCTACG
>JBAWFY010000635.1:0-4908 GCA_049592335.1 Occallatibacter sp. | reverse complement strand
ACACGGCATCGGGTTTAGGCAGACCTGGGAGCGAGAGGTTGGTGGCAGCCCCCATCGCGTTGCTGGGCGTGTCTTCGGCGCCGAAGCGTGAATTCGATTCCGAGGTGAGTTCGTGCTCGCGGCCTTTTTGCGTCGCGGCCCGGTTGCCGTGGAACTCCGATTGCATGGAGCCGGCTGCAAACTGCGAAATGTAGAGCAACTGCATGAAGTGCCGCATGTCGAACAGGCCGCAGCGGCAACTGAACTGGTAACGGCGCAGCAGGCGCGACTTGATCGTCGGGTCTTTGCTGCCCATCGCCTGATCTATCGCGCGACCAGCCGAAGCTCCTCCGGAGATTTCAACCAGGAAGTCCCAGTTGAGATCTCCGTTTGGCGTGGTGGCAGCGTCGATGAGCTCTTTGATCTGTGTGAGCATGTCCTGAGTGGTGGGTGCGATGCGATTCACCTCGGACGCCGCGAAGCGCTGCAGCACCGGCTGGTTCGAGGCGTCGCCCTGCTGCAGAACGTGGGTAAGCTCGTGAGCCAGCAACCGCTGGCCGTGGGCCGTTCCCGGCGCATATTGGCCCGCGGCAAAAACCACATCGGACCCCACGGTGTACGCCAGCGCATTCACGGCATGGGCCGACTGGGCGGCGTGGTTGTCCGTGTGTACGCGCACATGGCCGAAATCGTGACCGAAGCGGCTCTCCATTAAGGAGCGCGATGCCGCATCGAGAGGTTGGCCGGGCGATTGAAGGGTGCGATGCACCGCCGGAGGCGCGGGCGTGCCTGCGGCCTTTGGCGCCGATGCCGGCTTTGTTTGCACCTTCTTCTTCTCGTCCTTGCAGGTGGCGCACTCGTGGTCTCCGCTGCAGTTGCACTTGCGCCGCAGCTGGGGCTGGCCGGCGGTAGCCGATACACGGCCGGTCCCTGAGTTCATTACATGATCGGCGACGCGGTCGGCCTCCTGCTCCAAAGGATCGCTCGCAGATCCGACCACCAGCTTGGTTTGGAGAGTGGCAGGGCTTGGACTGATCAGAGAAGAGAGCCAGGGCTCGAAGCCGGGGGCGCGGGCTGGACCAAAGGCCGGAATCCGGCTGAGGTCTCGCGATTGTCCGGTGGGGAGCGTGTTGGGGCGATCGTTCAGGCCCGGACAAGGCGTCCGCCGGAGCGTATGAACAGCCCCGAAGGTTGACTCGGAAAGGGCAGGCTTGGCTGCTGGTTTGTGAGCAGAAACGGACCGGGGTTGAGCGGACTTCGTCTGAAACACGTCTCCTCCTGGCGCTTTCGATGAGGGAACGGGAAACTGCTGGGCGCGGGAATCGCAAGCAGATAGGCAAATGCGGATAACGGAGGAAGATAAGTGCCGCATCCCCGTTGGGGAAAGTGTGAGTCCCGCCTGGCCCGTCCATTGACTGTATCACGGGTGAATTGGAAGGTCGAGGTTGATTAGAATGAGATACGTGGGATCGATTGATCGGCCCGAACGCTCGTTCGCAACGGCCTCTCTTGGGACAAATCGTTTTTTCCCGATCCCAAATCGCCGCTCTTGCTCGCAAAAACGCGCAAAATAGACTGGATCTTGAAGGCAAAAAAGTCCTCGTGCCCTTCTCCTCAAAATCGGCTAAGCCTCGCGCCTTTCTCGCCGAGTCCGCGCTTTACGACTACGCCGTAAAAGCCCTCGGCCGCCGCATGCGCACCGAAGCCGAACTGCACCTCCTGATGGCCGCACGCGTCGAGCCGGGCGCGGGCGGCGAAGCGGCTGTGCGGTCGGTGCTGGCGCGCCTGAAAGAACGTGAGTATTTAAACGACAAGTCCTACGCCGAAACCTACGCGCGTCTGCGCCAGGAGAACGAAAAATTCGGCGCCCGCCGCGTCCGCAACGATCTGCGACAAAAAGGCGTTCGCGCCGAGGTAGTTGAAGAGGCCGTCAACACCCGCTACGGCGAAACCAGCGAAGAAGCCTTGGCGCGAGAGCACCTCGAACGCAAGCGCATCAAGAAGCCCGAGAACGAGAAAGACGTCGCGCGCGTGATGCGCCGGCTCGTCGCAGCCGGCTTCTCAACCGGGACCATCTACAAAATTCTGCGCCGCTGGGACGTGCCCGAAGAGTCGCTTGCCGCCTTGGACAGCCTCACGGACGAAACCGGCAAAGAGCAGTAAATAACCATTCGCGGTCCCCGCGTTTCTTGAAATCGCGCGCCAGCGCGGGCTGCCCCACCGCAGGTGGTTACACTGAAAGAGCTATGCAAAGCCGCACGGGAAACGAGATACGCGAGCTGTTTCTGCGCTTTTTTGAATCGAAGGGGCACCGCCGCGTGCACTCTTCCTCGCTGGTGCCTGCCAACGATCCTACGTTGCTCTTTACCAACGCGGGCATGAACCAGTTCAAGGATCTCTTCCTTGGCGCAGAGAAGCGCGACTACTCGCGCGCGACGACCAGCCAGAAATGCGTGCGCGCCGGCGGCAAGCACAACGATCTTGAAAACGTAGGCTTCACGCGTCGCCATCACACGTTTTTCGAGATGCTCGGCAACTTTTCGTTTGGGGATTATTTCAAGCGCGAGGCGATCCAGTTCGCATGGGAACTGGTCACCAGCTCTGAGTGGTTCGGCATTCCCAAAGACCGGCTCTACGTGACGATCTTTGAGGGTGCGCCTGATTATGGCGTGCCGCGCGACGACGAAGCCGAGCAGTTCTGGATCGAGACTGGTGTTGCGAAGGACCGCATCTTCCAGTACGGATTGAAAGACAACTTCTGGCAGATGGGCGAGACCGGCCCCTGCGGCCCGTGCAGCGAAATCTTTTACGACATGGGCATCGAAGCCGCAGAGACGCCAGGAGTCGACAAGCCTTTCGGCCAGGACGATGCCCGCTACGTAGAAATCTGGAACCTGGTCTTCATGCAATTCGATCGCTCGGCTGTGACCGATGCGGCCGGCAAGACGACCTACAAGCTGACGCCGCTGCCCAAACCATCCATCGACACTGGTATGGGCCTTGAGCGTGTGGCTGCCGTCCTGCAAGGCAAGGTCTCTAACTTCGAAACCGATCTCTTCACGCCACTGATTGAGACTGCCGCAAAGCTTACTGGTCTTGTATCAGGGCACGACTTCAGTCGTGCCGAAAGCGACGCAACAAAAGTGGGGGCTTCAGCCCCTGCGGCAAGTCTGGTCAACAATGCCAGCCTGCGCATCATCGCCGACCACGCCCGCGCCGCAACTTTCCTCATCAGCGACGGCGTGCTGCCGTCGAACGAAGGCCGCGGCTATGTGCTGCGCAAAATCATGCGTCGCGCTATCCGTCATGGCCGCCTCGTCGGCCAGGAAAAGCCATTTCTCTTTGAGATGGTCTATGCCGTGCGCGATCTGATGAAGGGCGCGTATCCCGAATTGGTAGATTCAGCCGAGCGCGTGGCGAAGGTGGTGGAGGCCGAAGAGAAGCAGTTTGCGAGAGTACTGGAGACGGGCGATCGCAAAATGAGAGACGATTTTCGTTTGGCTGTCGTCTCAGTCTTTATGGAGGAGATCGTCAAACTCAACAAGGACGAACGCATGCTTCTAACCGAGGGTTACCTGTCTAGCTTTCGGCAGTCCCTCCTCGACTACAAAGCAGGTGAGACGGCCGATTGGGACAGAATCGATCCTGGATTCTACAGCTCGGCGGTAGATCGCATAGGGAATCCGAAGGCCCAATCGCACATTGAGCTTTTGAAGAAGAGACTCAAGTCGCGCACAGTTGTCCTTGTTGGACGCGAGGCCTTCCACCTCTACGAAACCTTCGGCCTGCCGCTCGACTTCATGGTTGATGCCGCACGCGATGCTGGAATTTCCTTCGACATGGAAGGCTTCGAGAAAGCTCGCGCCGAAGAACAGGCTCGCGCCCGTGCATCCTGGAAAGGCGGCGCGCAAAAGACCGCCAGCCCTGCCTTCCGCGACTTGCCGAAGACGATCTTCGAGGGCTACCGGCAACTCAACTCCACCAACTGCGAAGTGCTCGCCATCGTCAAAGGTGGCGTCGGCGTTCCCGCAGCCAAAGCCGGCGAAGAAGTCGAGGTTGTCCTCGACCACACCAGCTTCTACGGCGACTCCGGCGGCCAGATCGGCGACACCGGTTTTTTCCTGGCCTCGGATGGGAATTCTGCGATAGCAGAGATCGTTGGCTGCGTCCTGCCGGTGCAAGGTGTGCGTGCGCACAAAGCGATTCTCAAGCGAGATCTCGCAGTCGGCGATCGCGTGAACACGCAGGTCGATGGCGAACGCCGCAACGCCATCCGGCGCAACCACACCGGCACGCACCTGCTGCACGCGGCATTGCGACAGGTTTTAGGCACGCATGTGAAACAGGCAGGCTCGGCCGTCCATCCCGACCGGATGCGCTTCGATTTCTCGCACTTCTCTCAAGTGGCCGACGAAGAACTGCAGGAGATCGAAGACATCGTCAACCGCGAGGTGCTGGCGAACGCCAAAGTCGAGACCCTCGAAGATGTGCCCATCGACGTGGCTGTGAACGAGTACCACGCGATGGCGCTGTTCGGCGAGAAGTACGGCGACAAGGTGCGTGTGGTGCGGCTCAGCGACGGCTTCTCGACGGAGTTGTGCGGCGGCACGCACACCGCGGCTACCGGCGAGATCGGCCTATTCAAGCTCACCGGCGAGGAGTCAGTATCCTCGGGCGTCCGCCGCATTGAGGCCATCAGCGGCATGGGGTCGCTCGATACTTTCCGCCGCGACTTTGAGCTGGCGCAAGTTGCGGGGCAGTTCGTCCCTTCGACCGAAAATCTCTCTGAGGGCTTGAAGGCGAAGTTCGCCGCGCAGGAAGAAGAGCTGAAGAAACTCCGCCGCGAACTGGAAGAGATGCGCATGAAGTCCGCTGCCGGCGGGCTCGATGATGCTGTTTCTCGCGCGGTCGATGTGAAGGGCGTGAAAG
>JBAWFY010000634.1:0-10812 GCA_049592335.1 Occallatibacter sp. | reverse complement strand
CCCGCGGTGTGGGGATGCAGCCTGCAGGGTCGCGTGTGCAACGCGGTGATGGACGGCAAGTTTGCCACGAACCTGACGGCGACCTACTCTACCGGCACTCCCGGCTGGCGCAATCTGTCGAAGTCTCCCGACGAAATACGCATGTGGCTGAGCGAAACCGTAGCCGCTGGCCTGGCAGCCTACAACCATTTTGTCGGTGCGGAGAAGGGATTCGGCGAAGACCGCCGCTGGCAGAAAGTGGGTGAAGAGTATTTCGACTGGACCGCGCGCCACGACGCGCACCTCGCCGTGCGGCGTTCGGTGGCCGATGTCGGCGTGGTGATGGGCCAGAGCACGCAGCTGCTCTATCCCGGACCCGCCACCGCACGCGACTCCAAATACATGCGCGAGACGACGAATGGGATTTACGAAGCGCTCATTCGCGGCCGGTTCGTGTTCGATTTTGTGCACGAGGACCGGCTCGAGGTGGAGCGACTGAGGAAGTATCGCGCGCTGCTCCTGCCAAATGTTGCCATGCTCAGCGACCAGCAATGCGACCAGTTACGCGCGTATGTGAGTGCCGGCGGATCGTTGATGGCCAGCTTTGAGACCAGTCTGTATGACGAGAATCTGAATCCACGAAACGATTTCGGGCTCGGCGATCTCTTCGGCGCGTCGCGAGCAGGCGATGTCGTCGGCACCAACGGCAATCCATACTACGCGCGCATTGAAGCGCCGCAAGCGGCTCATCCGCATCCGATTCTTGAGGGCTTCAGCGATACCAACTGGCTTGCGGGCGCAGCCAATCGCGTGCCGCTCAAGCCGGTGGCAGATCCGGTGCTGACCGTGGTTCCGGGTTTCGTTCGCTATCCGCCGGAGCTTGCGTATCCGCCGGTTTCCGAGACCACCGAGCCGGCCGTGGTTCTGCGCGAAGTGGGCATGAGCCGCCTGGCGTGGTTTGCTGGCGATGTGGAGCGCACTTACTGGCTTACGAGCCAGACTGACCTGCTGCGCCTCATGGACAACACCATTCGCTGGCTCACGCGCGATGAGCGTATGGTGAGCGTCGAGGGGCCCGGCTTCATTGAAATATTTTGCTGGGAAACCACGCCAGGCTACGCCGTGCACCTGCTCAATTATTCAAATGAGAACGCATTTCACGGCTGGTTGCAGTCGGTCGAGCCGCTCCCGGCGCAACACGTGAGAATGATGCTGCCCAGCGCCGTGCGCGTTCGGAAAGTGGAGCTGCTCAAGTCCGAACGGGAGATCCCGTTTCGTCTTGAGGAGGGCGTACTGCGATTCACCGTCCCGACCATTTGCGATTACGAAGTTGCGGCAGTGACGGTGGTGTGACGCGCATGCAACGCTTCCAGCGCGTCGCAGGCGGTCTTGACGCCGTTCTCGCGCGCTACTTCATCGGCGGCGATACGCGCCCGTTCCGCGTAGTAGGGATCGGCAAGCATCTTACGCACGCGCCGCGCCACGCGCCACGGCGTGTACCTTGCCCGCTGGATGACGCGCGCCACGCCCATGCGGCTCATGCGGCGCGCATTGTCGGGCTGGTCGTGCGAGTAGGGCATGATGAGCATGGGCCGACCGGCGCGCAGGCATTGCGCCGTGGTGCCTACGCCCCCCTGGTGAATCACGAGCGAGGCGCGCGGAAACAGGCCCGAATAGGGCGCGTACTCCGCCACGCAAATCGAAGCGGGCAATTCCTGCTGCGGCCGGTTGCGCGGATCGTCACCGACCAGCAAAACCGCGCGGACACCGAGCTTTTTTGCCGCGCGCGCCGACAGTTCGTAGAAATCTCCCGCGGCCAGCACCGCGGCTGAACCCAGTGTGAACACTATGGGCGGCTCACCCGCGGCAAGAAACGTCTCGAGTTGCATGGGCAGCGCCGCGTTGCCTGCGTGGGCATCGTAAAAACAGAAGCCCGTGATGAGCGTGTTTTCTGGCCAATCTTTTTTCTCCGTGCCCAGCGCGCGCGAGAACAGCGCCAGCACCAGATTGGGCGAGTGCTTGGCGTCGAAGAGGGGATTCTTGCCTTTGGGCAAGCCGAGTTCGCGGCGCAGTTCGTAGATCGGCTCCGGCCACTTGCGCGTGACGAAGCGCGCGAGACGCCGCATGGCGCGGCCCATCCCCGGCGCTTTGTCAGCCCGCGCCAGTCTGGGATACGGCGGCAGCACCGGCGGATCGTAGACCGAGAAAAACGAGAATGGCGCCAGCACGTAGCTGGCCCAGGGAATGCCCGTGACATCGGCGACGATTGGGCCCGCGTAGTTGAGCTCGCCGAGCACCAGCAGATCGGCGCGCACGGGGTTGGTGGCCGCGTCCAGCAGGTCGTCGTACGTCTGGCGCAGCACGGGGAAAAGGAACTCGCGCAGTCCCGTCTCCGTGCCTTTGTTCACGTCGTAGATCATCTCCACGAGCTTGGTGTTCGTGGGATCGATGTCGGGCCGCAGCGTGCGAAACTCCAGACCCAGCGGCTCGATTCTCGGCCGGTAGACTTCGGGCAGCGCCATCACCGGCGTGTGACCGCGGCGCTTGAATTCCAGAGCAATGGCGATCAGCGGGTTGATATCCCCCAAAGTTCCAATATTCGACAGGACGATGCGCAATCCCAGGTTCCCCCCGGTTCTTGAGTTGACCGCAATTCTTTGAGGGTAATCGATTGGAGCGCTGATTCCGAATGAATGTTCCGCGCTCCGCGCCTCACTCGGCAATCCCTTATAGTTTCTGTAGCAGTTGGGTGCGCGCTCCATGAAGATGGTTCTGATTGTTGTTGCGATACTGGTTGTTGGAGGCTCCTTCGCGGCCGACTACAAATGGCGGCAGTGGATGGCCGCTCGGCGCCGGGACCGCGATGAGCCGCACTCCCACCCTTAGCGATTACCTTTCGGCGCTGGTTTTTCCAGATCCTGATCCCCGCTCCCCGGTCCTCCGATCCCTGTTTCGCCCCATTACAATAATTGCAGGGAGTCGTCCAAACACCTATGCGATTGAACTTAGCCGTTCCATTCCCCGCACGACTGAAATCTGTCTACCTGGCGCTGGCTCTGGTGCCGGCGGCATTCATCTTTCTCACTCCGGCTGCGCGCGCCCAGTTTAGCGCGCCGGAAACTACGGATGTGCATGATGCCTCGGTCCTCAAGCCACCCCCGGGGGTGCGGGTGGCCATGATCGAGTTCTACGACCTCGAGTGTCCCGTGTGCGCGCAGACCAATCCGACCCTGATCGCGGCCGCCAACCAGTACAAGATCCCGTGGATTCGCTACGACTTCCTCATCCCGTACCACGTCTGGAGCCGGCAGGCAGCCATCAACGCCCGCTACTTCGACACCAAGGACACCAAGAGTGTGAAGCTCGGCAACGACTACCGCGACTACGTGATGGCCAACCAGACTTCGATCGAGACCATGCCACAGTTGAACATCTTCACGCAGAGGTTTGCGCAGGCGCATGGCGTCACCATGCCATTCGCGGTTGATCCCATGGGCAAGTTTGCCGCCGAGGTTGACGCCGACGTCGCGCTCGGGAACCGCATCGGCATACGGCACACGCCTACGATCTTCATCGTCGCCAGCGGCGGACACGCCCCGCAGTATACAGAGGTCGTGGACCGTAACCACCTGTTCCAGACCATCGACCAGGTAGAGGCGGAAGCGAAGAAGTAGGGAGTAGCCAATAGGGAGTAGTTGATAGGGAATAGGGAGTAGCCGGAGTAGAAATGCTCCCGGCTACTCCCTATTCCTATTTGCTGCTTCCGACTTCCTGGGGTTGGATCTTTACCAACTGCTGGCCGCCGGGGGCTACCATGCGGGTTTGCGGGGCGCGCCAGTGGTCGATGTGGCTGATGCGGTGCACGCAGCCGATGGTGCAATGCGGGGCGCAGCTCTTGGCCGTCGTAAACTCGCCCTTCACCTGCTCGCGCGTGTACTCGGCCACAGGGATGGCGGGGAACCCGCGCTGCTGCGAGCAGTAGTGCACCAGCCCGTCTTCGCACACGTAGAGATAGCGCGAACCGGCGCGGCACCGCCAGTTGTTCGGCCGGCCCTCGACAATTGCCTCCTGGAACTTGTCGAACTGCGCGTAGTTTGTCTTTCTGCGGTTCGTCATCTCGTGGTAGACGCGCGCCTCTTCAGGCAGGAGCGGCTTCAGTTGCCCGTCGCCGTCGTGGATAATCCCGATAGTCGACTCAAAGCCCAGCTCGAGGGCGCGCTTGCTGATCACCAGCGCGTCATTGGGATTGCGGATGCCCCCGCCCACCACCGAGTTAATGTTCACATGAAACTCGGCATACTCGGCCAGCATCTCGAGGCGCTTGTCCAGAGTCTTCAGCGACTTCTTCGATACGTCGTCCGGCTCCAGATTGTCGATGGAGATCTGCATGTGGTCGAGCCCGGCCGCATTCAGCCGCTCAATCCGCTCCGGGCTCAGCAGAAACCCATTGGTGATCATGCCCGCAATCGCGCCCGTCCGCCGCATGCGGCGGATAATGTCGTCCAGGTCGGGATGCGTCAGCGGCTCGCCGCCACTGATGCCGATCATGGCCGTGCGCAGGCGGCCGAGAGCGTCGATGCGCCGGTACATCTCTGGGAGCGGCACCGGCTCGCTCACCTTGTCGTACTCGTTGCAGTACGCGCAGCTCAAATTGCAAAAGCGCGTGGGAATAATCTGCACCAGCACCGGATGCGAGGTGTCCGCCAGCGCCCGCACCACCATCGCGTACTCGCGCGCCTTGCGCTTTACCGCGATCCATCGCCCTCTGATCGTCGATCTCCGGGGAATGCCCATCTCTTCTATTTGAACATGGAAGGGGCGCTTTTAGCTGCTCGCACAGTAGCGCCGGCTTCCTAGCCGGCTGTAGCGTGGGTCTCCTGACCCGCGCCATAAACGCCGCATCATCACGAGCGCAGCCGAGAGCCTGCCCTGAGCGGAGATTGCTCAGCAATCGCAGTCGAACGGGGACGTGCGGTTGCTTTTCCGGTATTCAACTCAGCACAAATACTGGGTGCCCCATCCTAACCGGGTCTTTGTTTTTCCGGTTAGGGTGGGACAGCACGAACCTAAACCAACAAGCTTTGTATCAGGGCGTGAATTCATTCACGCCGCAACCCGCCCACCAGCTTTTGAAAAAACAAACTACGCGGCGAAGCCGCGCCAAACTCCCGCCCCCAAAAACCCAGCCATCCCAATCACAACGCACCGCGCCACCACCCAAGCGCACGCGCCATCCCGAACGGAGCGCTCCATGACAAACTGAAAGCCTTCCTTGGCGCATGCGCGACTTGCTGTCAAATGAGCACTGAAAAGGGCGCGTCAGGCGGCCCGATCTGCTCCAAAAATCCGGTAGCATGACTCAGCAACGCGCCGTTGCCCCTCAGCGTCGGACCGTTTATGGCAGGCCGAGTAGGTCTTGCCGTTTCCACACGGACACAGTGATGTATCGGGGAGGGCCAAGTTCGCCGCGTAGTCGTGGCGGGCCATGCTTCCCGGCCAGAAGCCCTCCCAGCCGTATCGCTCCTGAAATGGATAGGGGAAATTCTTCTGAAACGGCATGGATAGGAGGTTGTAATCGGGACCGCGATCAAGCCCCTCTAGGTCCAGAATCTCGTGGTATGGTGGCGTTCCAATAACCCGACCGAGTGCACGATCAACAAGTCGCCTCGTTCGAACCCACACGAGGTGCTTTGCTAGGAAGATCGTGGCGTAGTCTAGCGAATCAAGCAAGGAATTACATGCGCGATCCGGCGCGTAATCCGTGCAGAGCGCCTGGATGAATCGCCCACCCCAGAAGACTGATCGGTCGTCTCGCAGGTGCGGATGGAAAGGGAATCGCTGCCTGCTGATCTCAGGCGTAACACAGTAGACTTCTGAATGCCGTCCACCCGAAAACTCCAACGCGAGCAGACTGAACTCTACTTCCATGTTAATTAGGTACGCCAAATACTTGTCACGCGCATCGGCGCACCTATTCTGCAAGTGTCGCAATCTCCCCGCCTGAATATTCACTACCTCATCGTTCTTCAAAGCTGAATAGATTGCGGCGACATCGGACACACTGTCGAACGGCGAAACAGACCCGCGCCACGCGCCGACCACCCCATCGAAACGGGCATGCAAAACACGGTTGAACTGAGGGTAGCAGCTCCTCAGTCGGTCCGATCCGTCACTGGCGTTACCAGCCATTTCGTTAGGCCCACGCAACTGCAAAACCATGAACTCGCGGCGGCGTCACAGGGCGCGGAGCCGGAATCGGCGGCACCGGCTGGTGGTGATGGTGGCGCTGAATCTCCCCAGCCTCGCGCTTTAGCTCTGTAGCGCGACGCTCCATGTCCTCCGCCATGTGCTCCATTTTCTCGGCCTCTGCTCTGATCGCTTTAGCCTCGTGCTCGACCGTGTTTGCCTCATGTTCGAGCGCTTCAACTTCGTTGTTGCTGGTGTTCGGCTCTGGGGTCATTTGCCCCTCCTCTGAGAACAGGAGAGCATAGTTTCAGACGGATGTCAAATGTGGCAATCTCAAAAACATAGATAAGTTTGTGTAATTATACAATAATGATTTATATAAACCTCTTGACGTTCTCTATTGATTTTCTATATACAAATGTCCTCAAAAATACACGAAAATCAGCAAAATGTATAATTACATTGACATTTTACACAAGAAAGGGTAAATTCCCCGTATGGACGGCAAGTGGGGATGGGTCAATCGAGGCGCCGGCCAGCGGGTCGCTGAAGCCCGAAGACGAGCAGGTCTAACACAGCGGGAGCTCGCGCAGCAGATCAAAATGTCGCGGGCTTCAGTTGCCAATATTGAGGCCGGGAAGCAGCCAGTCCAGATCCAGATGATCTTTGAGCTGGCCGAGCGACTACACGTGCAACCGGCGGATCTGATACCGGCAATCTCGGAAACCGGCAAACAACGCGACCTCAGCGAAATCCAGGTGCTGGAACTGATCAAACGCCAAGTAGCGGAATCGCTCTAGGCCGGAGGCGGGTACCATGGCAACAAGCATAGCTCCACTTAACATTGAACTTCCGCCGGAAGATCGAGCGAACCAACTTCTTTCGCGTTTGCTGCCGGACCTTTCCAAACCCCCTGTACCCCTCAATGAAATCGCCGAACGGCTAAACATCGGGGTGGTCGTTACGGCTCTCTCACCGGGAGTATCGGGAGCACTCATAAGAGATCGTGGTCGTTGTTTTATCGCCGTTAATACTGGGCACCATCGTAATCGGCAGAGATTCACGATCGCGCATGAAATTGGGCATTTCGAACTCGAGCACGGGATGGACGACCATTTAGATAAGGAATTTACCGTCATTATGAGGAACGAGAACTCATCCTCGGCTGAGAACACGAATGAAGTTGCGGCCAATCAGTTTGCGGCGGCATTGCTGATGCCACGCGAACTCATCATGAGAGATTTCGTGAGGATTGGAGCGGCTGGTGATGAGATGATTACGCGACTTGCCCTTAAATACCAGGTGAGCGAGCTTGCAATGCAACTTCGTCTGCGAAATTTGGGGCTTCTGCAACCATTCTGATAATGCCTACCTCTAATGAGGCGTCACCTGAAATCCTTATCTTTGCTTTGGACCCGGGCGCACCTAGCAGCTAAATTTTTGTCGCCGATTTGCCGATAATTTTCCCCTCCCGGCGCATACTGGTTCCGAAATCGCTCCAAACAGGACTCTCGAACGCGGCAGACCCGATCCAAACACAACGGGCCGCCGCGTTCGCGTCTGATCACTGACCACTGACCACTGACCACTGGTCACAAATTCCTGTCCTTGGATGAATTTGCCGCTAAGTCGACTCGAATGCAGAAGTTGCAAGGAGTGCTTTGCTGCAAAGTCATGAAAGCAAGAGATTTATTTGCAGGGCTAGCCTTGGAGGGGAGGGGGTACCTCTCACACCCGGGTTTTCTCCCTCGCGGGCCTCAAAACGCTCGATTTTGGACCGAATTTCGGGCATTTTCTCGGGTCATGCACCAGAAGCGGTGCATCGGCAGTTCGCAAAAACGAGGTGTTTTCCATGTACATGCTATGTCGGCACATCAAATCCGACGGTACCCGTTGCCAGGCGCCGGCACTCCGCAACATGCCTTATTGCTTCTTTCACGACCACTTTCACCGCGAGGTGGGCAAGACCCTCAAAAAGCCCAAAACCAAAAAGCGTCCCATTGCTCTGCCGCGTCTCGAAGACCGCGGCTCGGTCCTGACGGCTCTTTCCGATGTCATCGGCGCTCTCGGCGCGGGCCATCTTGACTCCTCCACTGCCGGACGCCTCATCTACGGCCTCCAGGTCGCTGGCCAGTTTGCCAAGGAAAACCCGCCCGAAGACTCTCCTAAGGCCGTTCAATCCTTCACCGTCGCCGAAGACGGCGCGGAAATTGCCAATGAGTTTTTCATCTGCGAGGAAGATGACCGCTGCGAAATCTGTTCCCGCATCGATTACTGTCAAATCGACGAAGCCAAAGAATTCCGCGCCGCCCGGGGAGACAAACCCGATGCCGACGAAGAGGATGAAACCGGCCAAGTCAACGATAAAGAAGACGACAACGACGAAGACGATGACGAAGAAGACGACAATGAAGTAAACGCCGCCTGAAAACGCGCGCAGCGCCGTAGCCCGCAGTCCGTAGCCTCCCAGCCCCGCAGCCCCACCGCCCCGAAATTCGCACCCCACCGCGACAACCCCGCCGCAGCGATCCGCTACCCCATGATCGCGTTGCGATTGCGGAACCCCTAAGGCGCCCCGCTCAGGATCACACGGTTTGTGGGAGTGCGGGGGTTGAGCGCGGCTTCGCCGCGTATTTGATTTCTCAAAAATATGTGGGCGGTTTGTGGTTTGGCTGAAGCCACGCCCTGATACAAAGCTCAAGAGCAATCGCAGGTCCATCTGTGATGCAGGCCTTGAGGGTCTATTTGGCTGCGGCTGGGGGTGCGGCGGAGGGTGACAGGAGGCCGCTGTCGTGCATCCAGTCGGCTAGTTGCTGCGGCCAGTGCATGACGGTGAGCAGGTTGGGGCGCTCGTCCATGTTGAAGGCGTGCTTGCCCTGGGCGAGGAAGACGGCCTCGGTGCGCACGCCGGCGGCGCGCAGCTTCTCGAAGATGTCCAGGGTTACTTTGTCGCAGCCGTACTCGTCGTCGTTGGCCACGATGAGGAAGGACTGGGGCGCATCGGCTGCGATGTTCTGGGGCACGGGTCCGCCGGGAAAGACGAGGATCTGGAAGTCCGGCTTGCCGTTGAGCCGGTCGATGGGATCGGGCGCGGAAGGGTCGCCGTTGCCTGGAGCATAGGCCACCAGCGAAACCAGCGCGCCGCCGGCGGAGAATCCCATCATGCCGATGCGGTGGGGGTCGATTTGCCAGTCGGCTGCGCGGCTGCGCACCAGGCGCATGGCGCGATAGGCATCCTGGCGCACATTGTCGATGGTGTAGGGAGAGTTTTCTTCACCGGGCAAGCGATATTTGAGGACGAAGGCCGCGACGCCGATGCTGTTGAAGAACTGGGCAGCGTGCACGCCCTCGTTGACGTAGACCAGCTCGCGAAAGCCGCCGCCGGGTGCCACGACGACGGCCGCTCCGGTGGCCTTCTCTTTGGGCGGCAGGAAGACGGTGATGGTGGGGTTGTTGATGTGGCGCACCCAATAATCCCTGGCCTCTTCGGGCAGATCGCGACGGCTCTCGAATCCGGGAGCTCCCTGGCTCCAGAGCGGAATGACCTGCGGCGCGGTCTGCGCGGCTGCCGCGGAAGTGAGAGCAATGGCCGCCAGGGTTGTTGCCATGAGAATCTTCATCGTGCTATCGCTCCGATCATGTTGGCGGCGTGCTCGATTTCTCAAAAATGTGTGGATCCGCCCTCGGGGGGTGCAGGCCAGTTGCCGGACAGGTGAATCTGGACCAGTTGCTGGTAGGCTCCGCTGTCGAAGCGGAAGGTGCCGGCGGAGAAGGAATCGGCGGCCGCGGGGCTGTTGGCCTCGACGGCGTGTTTCCACATCTTGCGGAGCTCCTGATCGTCGTGCTCGATGATGGCCATATGCTTGGATTTGACTTCGGACGAATCGGACTCGAAGGGCTCGAGATGAGAGACGTCGTCGTGCAGGCGGGCTTCGACGATGTTGATGGTTTTGATTTCAAGTTCGACGATGGCCCTGACGGCGGCGGCGCGGCTGACCTCGAGCGAGGGAAGCTGCGCGACCATGACGCCGTGCTGGGTAAGCAGGGTTATGGCGCGCTGGAAGTCGTTATCGTGCTCAGCCTGGATGGCCTGACGGAGTTGGGCGATGAACTGCGCGTAGCTGAGCAGCTGGCAAGGCTCGGTTTTGGGAGGACAGGAGAGGATGGCGGGCGTGCGAGGCTGCGGGCCGCCGGGGGTGGGGCCGGGGCTGGAATCGGTGTCGGAGTCGGCGTCGGAGTCGGAATCGGGATTGGAGTTGAAGTCCTGGCTTCGATACGGCCTTGGAGTTGACGATGGGTACTGGGTCGGCGCTGCGGCCGGCGCCGGCGAGAGCTTGGGCGCGGGCATGGGGACGGGCATGGGCGCGGGGAGGGTACGGGGCAGCGAAAGCGGCATGTCCTGGACGATGGTCGCGAGAGATGAGGTGATTCCGCCGCGCTGCCAATTCAGGATGGAGGGGCTGCCTACTATTCCGGCCGCGCAAGGGAAGCGGGCTGCGGCATCCTCTGCGGAGACCGGATCGCCGAGATCGTCGGGCAGGGTTACGTCCTCCCATGCGCCCAGACTTTGCCAGTCGACGCCATCTTCAGAGATGAAGCGGAAGACAAGCGCCACGCCCTGCGCATCGCGGTAGCGCAGATCGCGGA
>JBAWFY010000633.1:0-6493 GCA_049592335.1 Occallatibacter sp. | reverse complement strand
GAACTCGGGCGTTGCGCGCTCGTCCATGTTGTATGCGGCGATGACTGCGGGGATGAAGATTGCGGAGTAATCGAACGAGTCCTCGGTTGCGCTCACGAACTTTTCTTTGACGGTCTCGGGCGGCAGCTTTTCGTCAGCATTGACCGCGCGAAAGTTGGGGATGATGCCGAGGATGCGCTTGGTTTGCTGGCTGGTTGGGCTCGCGGGCGCGGTGAACGCGGGCTGATTCTGCGGCGCGGGGGCGGCTGGCTGCGGGGCCGGAGCCTGCGCGGGGGCGGAGACTATCGGAGCCGCAGGAACAGGTGATCCGGAATTACCGGATTCGGCCTGCTGGGCCGCCAGGCTGGCGCATGCGTTGATACCGGCGATCAGCGCGACGGCGGACATTCCCCAAAAGAAAAGCCCATGTGAAAGCGCGTTCCGGGGACGAGACTTTAAAGACATGGGGGAACCTCATGATGAGGATAATGGCTGCATTTCAGATTTGCTTCAACGATGTCGAGCGGCACAACGACGGCTTGGATTTCAGAAGAGGTGCGACTCTCCACTCAATGCCCTCCTGAGATGCGGGTATGCACTTGAGATGCGCTTGCCCTGCAATTGGCGCGGCGAATTAACCGGCGCCGCTTTCGAACCTCACTGCTGAGGCTTCTGATTCTTTCCCTGCTGTTTGTGCTTTGCTGCGGCGTCGGAGGCACGGGCTTGCTTCTCAGCCTGTTTGCGCCGGTGATGGCGCACCATGTCGGGCCAAAACTCGATCACTTCGGCGCCCACAATGCCTTCGGCGGAAACCGTCAATCCATCCGTGACGGTGTCGGTGACCGTGCGCTCGGAAGCCGGGTAATACGCGCGGCCAATTGCAGCGCCAATCAGGTTACCTCCAACATTGGCCCAGTTCGGCCCCCAACCGCCCTGATCGCGCTTGCACCACCCGGTGCTGGCGGCCGCCCAAAGAAAGCGGCTCATGAAGCTGCCGGAACCCTTCTGGAAATAGCGCGGATCTTCATGAAGCAGCGAAGGAAGCACAGCATTCCCGAAAAAATTGCCGATAAAGTAGTCGGAGTACGCTGCCCCATATCGTTTTGCGTAGCCTTGCATACCTTGCCCCCACTGCGGTTCGGCGTCGGAGGCTTGGTTCACGCCCGCTACGACCGCATTGAGCCCGAAGGGCCAAGGATCGAAAGCGCTCCTGAAGAATAGCCGGTATTTCTGCCCCGGTGAGAGTGGCGCGGCGTTTGGATTCCGGGTGGTGTTGAAAGTGGCCATGACGCCGGCGACCCGCTGGCGCTCTTGCTCCTTGAGCTGTTCCTCGGCTTTCTGGTGTTGAGTCTCCTGCGCATTGGGTTCTTGCGCTGGGCTCTGGGAACTGGATTGCGCTTCGCCTTTCTTCGTTGCCTCACCTGACCCAGATGGAGCGGGAGGGGTTGCTGTCTCGGGTTGCTGAGTATTTTGCGCTTGGCCGGCTTGCGGATCGGCGGCAGAGGCAATTTCAATCTGCAGCGCGGGAGCGTCGGGAAGGACGGCGGACACTGCCCGATCTACGGCGGAGGACCGCTGCGCCGTGGAATCGGTGCAAATCATCAAGAGGAAGCCCATTACCAAAACCATCGGAATAGAACTCGAACGTAATCGCACTCTTCCACCCAGCAACATATATTGAGTCAAGTGTTTGCGTTATCGATGACCGTGGAGCACGTGGCTGTCGATCTTTGGCCAGAACTCACAAAGCAAGTGAGCACATCGCGCCTGACGGCGTGTACACAATGTTTGCCCAAGCTGCCGAGGGTCTGGCCGGATGGCAGGCCAGAATGAGGGCCTGCGAAATGCCTAAACTCGGATTTTCAGAACACTTTGAAGCTGTTTCTTTCTTGGTAGACGCACCCGAGGAACAAAGGGTTTACGCCCGCTGCCATTCAGGACAGAAGCGCAGGCAGAATCTCGCGCCGAAACTGTCTATATCAGATTCTAATCTTTAGCGTTGTCTTTGGCCGCTCTCCTGCTGTTTATTCTGCCTCGCGGCGTCGGCAGCGTGCGCCTTCGCATCGAGACCGTGGGTGGGATCTTTGTGAAGGAATTTTCGTGAGATGTCGGGCCAGAACTCCTGGAGTTCCGAGCCCAAGGCGCCCTCGATGGTCACCGTGAGACCGGTGCGGAAGGTATGGATGGCATCGCTGCGATTGTCCGGTGGGTAATAGAGATTGGAAATCGCGCCGCCGATTAAATTACCGAGGACATTGGAATAATTCGGCTCACGCTTGCCGGTATCGTCGTGACGCGAGACGACTGCGGATTCGAGGGGGTTGAGCAGGCGGCGGCCGACTGGACCGTAACCGAGGCGGAAATAGCGCGGGTCCTGGTGAAGGAGGGAGGGCAAAACTGCATTGCCGAAGGTGTGGCCGATTACGTTGTCGGCATACGCCGCGGCCGCGCGCCTGGCGTATCCCGCGGGGCCCCAGCCGAAGCCGGGATTGGAGCCGTTGACCTCGCCGATTCCGGCCACGAACATGGCCAGACCGAAGACGTATGGATCGGTGGAAGCACGGAACTGGAGCTGGAATTTTTGCGCGGGACTGAGGGAAACGGCGTCAGCGCGGTAGGTGACGTTGAAGGCAGGAATGATGCCGACGTCGCGTTGATGTTCCTGCTCCTTGATCTGCTGCTCGGCCTTCTGGCGCTGAGTTTCCTGGGCATTCGACGGCTGCGCGTTCTGCAGCGGAGCCGACTGGGCAGCGGAGGCGGGAGGATCGGGCGGAGCGGCGTGTGCGGTCTTATCCTGACCGGAGCCTGGCTGCTGCGCCAGACACGACAACGGGCAGGTCACCATGGGAAAAACCGCAGCAAAAACGATCGCAGCAAAGCTGAAACGAACTTGCATTGTTTCGCCTGGGCACAATCATGAAGTCATGGTTGTGAACGATGATGCCTGTGGATCAGGCGGCTATCGATGTCGGGCCAGAGCTCGCGAAAGACGTTGGTGAGCGCGTCGCGCCCGAGAGCATATGCGTACTTTTCCTCGAAGCCACTCGGCGTCTGGGTCTTACTGGGATAGTAGGTCAAGGAGATTGCCTGCGAAATGCCTCGGCCCACGATCTCAGAGGCGTTGAAGCCGTTCTTCCCATGATAATTGGGCGTGATGAGAATGCGCGTGGCAGCATAGACAGCGCGTTTTGCGATGCCGCCTTCGCCCATGGCATAGTAGCGCTCGTCCTGATGAAAGACCGTGGGCATGATCCAGTCCACCCAATAGTTGCCGTCGGTCTTGTCGAGATATCCGCGCCAGTAATAGGCCCAGTAGCCTCCGACACCTTTGCCCAGCTGGGGATGGGCATTGTCGCCTTCGGCCAGGAGAGAAGTAACACCGACGAAGATAAACGCGGAGTAGTCGAAGCTGTTGCGAGTGGCGACGCCGAAGGCTTCACGCGGAGTGGGCGGAGGCGGAATCACTCCCGCGCTCACGGCGCGATAGTTGGGCATGATGCCGAGAATGCGTTTCGGCTGCGGCAGAGGCTTGTGCGCAGGCGGATTCTTTGCCGGCGGGTTTTGTGCGGCGGAGGTTGAGCCGGTCTGGTTCTGCCCCTGGGGCTGGGACTGTGCCGGCGTCGTCTGCGAGAGAGCGAGCTGCGGCAGTGGGGCTTCGGGCAGCAACGCCGCGGCCGATTCCGAGCCGGCGTTTTGCTGTTGGGAGCGAAGATGAACCGGAGAAGAGAGAAGAGCCGTCCAGCAAAAAACCGGTGCGGCGATCAGGCAAAGCTTCAAGCGCATTCGTATCCCTTTGCGAGCAGGCCTGCACAGGCCGCAGAGTTTGTGGCAACCATATTCTCGATGTGCAAATCGATCGACCAGAAAGGCTCCGCCAGCAATCAACCAATAAAGAATTCCGACCCATTGGTTTAGACGCGGCTTTGCGAATAAACGGTTTCCGGTGACCTTGCCGATTCTGGACGAAACCGCACATCGAACAAGCAAACCGGCGCGGTTTTCTCCGATCCCCCTGGGGAAAGGAGGAAGGGCAGGGACTAGACCGAAAAATCGATGAAGCCGCGCTCGGGATCGGTAGAAACCAGTTTGACGGTGACTTTGTCGCCCACGTCCAGACCCTTGCCGCCGTGCACCAACATGCCTTCAACGTGCGGATCGAGCGCGCGCACAAATGTTCCATACTGGTTCACGCCGGTGACGATGGCCTGATAGCTCTGGCCAATGTGCGGGTGCAGCACAACGGCCGCGATGCGCTTCTGCATATCGCGCTCGACTTTGCGCGCCGCGTCTTCGCGCTCCGTGCATCTCTGCGCGATGGCGTTGAGCTGATCTTCGGAGTAAGGTGTCGGCTGCTTTGACAGCCACGCTTTGAGCAGCCGCTGCGTGATCATGTCGGGGAAGCGCCGGTTGGGGGCTGTGGAATGGGTGTAATCCTGCACGGCGAGGCCGAAGTGGCCGGGCGAGGGCTCATTGGGCTTGACCAGAACGTATTCGCCGGGGCCCATCAGTTTGATCACGGCCAGCGAGACATCGGGAAAGCGATCGGGATCTTTTTGCTTTTCCGCGAGCAGAACTTCGTTGAGCGCCTTCGAGTCGGGCTCGGCGGGCAGCGTGTAGCCCTTCGCCTTGGCTAATTCGACGATGCGATCCCAGCGCTTGGGCGTGCGTACAATGCGGCGGATGGAGGCGACGCCCGCATCCTCGAAAGTGCGCGCGACGACGCCGTTGGCTGCGACCATGAACTCCTCAATCAGCATGGTGGCGCGGTTCTTCTGGATGGGCGCGATGCCGGTGATCTGCTCATTGACCAGTACCGGCCGCGTCTCGACGGTTTCGAGGTCGAGCGCCCCGTGCTGGAAACGGTTGCCGCTCATGCGCTGGGCGGCTGCGTCCTGCAGCTTGAGTTGCGCGGCGAGATCGGCATTGGCGGCTACTTTGGAAGGAGCTTCGGCTTTGCCCTCGAGCCAGGCGCCGATGCCTGGATAGGCGAGCTGCGCGCGATTGCGCACCAGCGCGCGGTAGACCTTGCCGTCGGAGGCGGCGCCGTCGGAGGCAACCGAAACTTCGACCACGATGGCAGCGCGGTCTTCGTTCTCATTGAGCGAAGTGATGCCCTCGGAGAGCACGGTGGGAAGCATGGGAAAGACGGCGACGCCGGTGTAGACCGAAGTGGTCTCGCTCTGCGCGTGCTTGTCGAGCAGCGTGTCCTTGCGGACGCGCGCATCCACATCGGCCACGCCGACGAGGACGCGGATGCGGCCATCGGGGAGCTGCTCGGCCCACTCGATCTGGTCGAGGTCCTTGGAGGTGTCGTTGTCGATGGAGGACCAGAGCAGATTGCGCAGATCGGCGAGACCGTCAGCGGCGGCCGGCGCGGGCTGATTGCGGATGGCGTCGAGTTCGCTGTCGGTTCCGGGAGGAAACTCGGGCTGGAATCCGCGCTCGATCATAGCCGCGTGCGCGGCGGCAACAAGATTGAAATGATTCGAATGGCTGGAATGCATGAAAGATCGTGCTCCTGCGAGGCGGCTGGCCTTCAAATGTGCGCGAGATTTCAGCGTAACACGGTGGGCGGTGGGCGACGGACCTTGGCCACAACAGGTACCAAAAATACTGTTGCCCGGCTTGGCAATTTTTGCGCTATGCTGTAGCGAAGTACCGACTGGACGAGCCCAGCTAGCCGAGGCGTTTGCCCAGTGTTCCCGCAGGCTCTTCTCCATTAAAAAATCCTAGACAGGCATTGAATCTCCCCCCGGCCCTGCACACAAATCTACCTGGAGGCTGATACGTGAAAATTCCTACCTGCAAAATGAGACGTGTCGCAGCGGCAGCCGGTTTTTTGGCTCTCGCTGGACTTGCCGTAACAGTAGCTGCACAAACCGGCGATGCAGATGCGCAGGCGCGCGAGGCGTGGCGTACGACAATGCATCAGATAAGCGCGCCGTGGGCGGGGTGTTTCCATGCCTCGTATCCAAGCACGCTATGGGAGCCGGTGGAGTGCGCCGCTGCGCCGGGCTATCGATCCGCACTGCCCAGGGCCGCAAACCGCGAACAAGTGGTTGGCAATGGGTTCGACTATGTAGCTGGAGCGCCATCGGGAAGTCTATTCTCTTCCGTGGTCGGGAGTTTCCCGACGGTGACTGGCGTGAAGACGGAGCAGAGTGTCGGCGTTCGGCTATTCGGCGACGGCGGCATTCTGGGAACGAATGAATATACGCTGCAGGTGAACACCAACTTTTCGCACACGGCAGCGTGCGCCGGCTATGCGAACTGCCTCGCGTGGCAGCAGTATGTGATGTCGACGAACACGCCGGTGTCGCTGACCAGCAACCGGCTGACCAATAAGACAGAAGTTTTTATTGAGTACTGGCTGATCGACTACGGCGTTCACAACGGGTCGGATATTTGTCCCAGCGGATATCTTGACGGCGGCAAGGATGCGGAGGGGCCGGGCGACGATTGCGTGCAGAATACTGCGGCCACGGCGATCGCCAACGGGCAACTGCCGATTACG
>JBAWFY010000632.1:0-2107 GCA_049592335.1 Occallatibacter sp. | reverse complement strand
CTTCTCGACTGTGATCTGAGGCGTGAGCTCGGACGAGTGCAGAACGGTGTTGCCCGTCAGCTGAACCGAGGTGACTTTGTGCTTCTTGTTTTTCGAGATTTTGTAAGTTACCGTTTCTGAGTTCGGGCCCTTGTCAAGGTGCGATTCGACTGCTACATCGAAGAAGCCTTTCTTCTGAAAATAGGAGATCAGCGCCTGCTGACCCTCGGTCACCGTTTCCTCGTCCACTCCCACGCCCTGATAAATGGGCAGTTGCGATGTGCGGGTCCACGGCCAAAGATGCGCCCCCGCGATATCGACATGAGTCTCGGGACCGGCGTTGATGGCAAAATGAATATTTGCCCGGTTCGTTGCGGCTTCGTACTCCGCGCCAGAGAGCTTAACCTGCGCGCCGAGATACCCTTGCTTTGCGAGCGACTTCTGCAAATACTGACTGGCCTTGTTCAGCGTGGAGTGATGATAGGTCTTGCCCGCCCGGATGCCGGCTCCGCGAAAGCGCGCACTCAGCGTGGTGAGCTTGTGCTCGAGCGCCGGAGCCTCGCTGTCCGGAGCGCCTTCAATTGCCGTCGATCCAAACCTGGCGCGCTTACCCAAGCCGGAATCGAATTCAATGCTTGCGACTGAGTTGGCTGAATCGAGGGCAAGCTTCGCATCCACATGCGCCTCAAAAAAGCCTTCCTGCCGATAGAAAGTTAAAAGCGATTGCCGGTCCGCTTTCACTTCGGAAGGGTTGAACGCCTCCTGAATCGGGTAATTCGATGCCTGGACCAACTGCGAATAGGGAAATCTTTGCGCGCCCGGAAACGAAAATATCCCGAAGTAAACCGCAGGCTCCAGGACAAAAATGACGTGAACGCCATTGGCGTCGGGCTGGGCTTGGATGTCTACGCGGGTGCAGTGTGCCGCATCCTTGAGCGCGTTGGCGGTCTGTTCAACCTTGCTACGCGAGAACGGCTGACCGGCCTTCTGCGCGAGACAAGCCGGGCAACGCGTCACGTCGAAGTCCGGACGCCCCGCAATCTGGATTGCGGAGACATTCTGCCCCTCGTAGGCGGAGAACTGAGTTTCCGCCTCTTCTTGCTGGTGATTCTCCGCCTTTGTTTTCTGGACTTGCGCGGTATTGGCTTGTTGGGCTCGGCTTCTTTGGCAGCCGAGATGGACGAGAGCTGCGAGGAATACCCACAAGAGGCAGCGCAGAACCGGGCGAAATCCGCCGCGCTCCGTCGTAAGGCGGTACCAAATCGCTTCGAGTTTCCCGCAGGGGCTTAGGAAGGCGTTAAACGTCACATTGAGGGTGGGATGCGCTCGAGCATCTGCGGGTTGATTTTCATTGCATCGCATTGGATTGCCTTAAGCGCGAAGCAAAGATCGAGTCCTTCGGCGGCTAGGTTTGCGTTTACCGCATCCACTAGTCAAGCGCGCTTCACAGAAGGCACCATGCCAGTCCCGGCTCACGAAGACACCTCGCCCATGCGGCATTTCTTCCGTCCGCGACGTCCGTTTGCCGCCCGCTGGATACTCCGGAATAGCGCTCCCCACTTGCGGTGGCGTGATCTGGCGCGGAGAGTAACACGGGCATTGATTGCCGATCGGGTCTTCGGTCACGCAGCCGAACTGGGATTCTACTTTCTCTTTTCGTTGTTTCCCACGCTCTTTTGCGCGGGTTCGATTCTGGGTCTCATGGCCCGATCGGCACACCAAATCTCCGACAGACTTCTCGAATACCTGGCGCTGGTCATTCCTACTTCGGCGTTCGCCACGGTTCTCAATACCTTTAACCAGACCGCGGCTGCGGCCAGTTCGGGAAAGGTCACGTTTGGATCCATCGCGGCACTCTGGTCGGCATCCGTGGGCATCTCGGCCATTCAGGACACGCTCAATGAAGTCTTTAAGCTCGAGGGTCGGCGATCGTACATCATGGCTCGCATTGAAGCAATTCTCCTCACACTTGTGCTCACAACCGTGATCGGCTGCGGCTTGGGGTGCATGTTTGCGGGCGACTTTGCCGCAGCCCTCATTGGTCACACTGTGAATAAGCCGGTGGTGGTTGCGGTTGCGGGCTACGCGGTCAGGATCGTCGCGTGGGCCTTGGCGGGGTGCATTCTCG
>JBAWFY010000631.1:0-1744 GCA_049592335.1 Occallatibacter sp. | reverse complement strand
CCCGCGAACCATCCTGGTTACTCGTCCGGTATATCTGACCGTATAAAGTTATGCCTGAAGAGTTCGGCTGTCTCCCTTCAGCAAAAGCGCAGTAAAAGGAACTGGGGGAAATCTCTCTCCATGCAGTCAAAAACCAGAAGCGAGGTATGGTAATTTAGTTGGCCTTTGGGGAGGGTTTCGCTAACCCCGAGTATAAATGAGAACCACCCTGAGCGAGCATGACGATTTCTCCATGCAAAAACGGCGCAGTTGAGCGTCGCGCAATCCGGCGGATGGTTGCGGCCAGCGTGTTCGGCGCCGCGGCTCTCGTCGTCTTGTGCGCACTGGCTTCTGCGGCTTTCGGGCAAGCCCCGGTGTCCGCGTACGACGTGGAATCGGCGTACTTGTTAAATTTTGGAAAATTCGTGCGCTTCGCGTCTTCGCAACCGGAAACCCAGCGCGAAAGTTTCGACATTTGCGTCGTGGGCGAGGATCGCCTCGGGGCCACGCTCAATGATCTCACCGCAAATGAAAAGCTGGACGGCAAACCCGTTCGCGTGGTGCGGCTGAAAGCCGCTGCCGAGGCGCGCGACTGCGCCATCGCTTACATCAGCGCCTCGGAAGGCAGCCGCATGGAAGCCGACCTGGAGGCGCTCCGCGGGCGGCCGGTCCTCACCGTAAGCGATGCCGGCGATTTCCTCAAGCGCGGCGGGATGATCCAGCTGATCGTCGCCGGCAACCATGTGCGCTTCGCCGTCAACCTGAGCGCGGTGGAAGGCGCGAGGCTCAGCTTGAGCTCCGAGCTTCTCAGAGTGGCGGTTTCCGTGAATGGGGAACCGCCTGCGGGGGTGCGGCCATGACGCGCTGGTCGGCACGGTCCATCTCCGGCAGACTGACGGTGCTGGTGGTCTTCGCCAGCGGAACCGCGCTGCTGCTCGCCTACATTTCCTATCTCGCGTACGACTTCTACAGCCTTCGCCAGCACCTGATTGAATCGATCGGCGCTCAGGCGAGCCTGATCGGCGCCAACAGCGAGACCGCTCTGCTGTTCGATGACCAGCAGGCCGCCGAATCCACGCTCTCTGCCCTGCGTAGCGCGCCGGCTATTTCAACAGCCGAGATTCTTGACGCACAGGGGAACCCGTTCGCGGCTTATGTCTGTAAAGGATCTGCTCCCGGCGGCTCGATTGTGCCGCTGCTCAAAAGCGGCCAGAGTTCCGATTTCTGGATTCAAGACGGCAAGGTGCTTCTGGGGCAAACCATTACTTCGAACGGCAAGTTGATCGGCTCCGTGTACATCCTGGCGGATACGCGAGACGTGGTTCACAATGCCAGGCGGTTTGGATTATTCTCGGCAGGCGTCCTGCTGGTCTGCTTCGTCGTCGCTTTGCTCGCGACATTCGGTCTTCGGGGGTCGATCATCCGCCCTCTTGAAAACCTCACCGAGACCGCGCGCATCGTTTCCCGCGAGAAAGACTATTCCGTACGCGCCCAGGTTCCCGAACGCCACGACGAGATCGCATTCCTGGTCCAGTCGTTTAACGAGATGCTCGGCCAGATCGAGCAACACAGAGCCGTTCTGGAACAAAAAGTCGCGGAGCGGACGGCGGAGCTTTCCGCGGCAAATCGCGAACTGGAAGCCTTCTCTTACACCGTCGCTCATGATCTGCGCGGCCCCTTACAGCAGGTTGCGAATATCGTTTTCCTTCTGCAACCCACGGGCGTTGACGGCGTCGCGCTTGAACAGAAGATGTTGCTCGAGAAC
>JBAWFY010000630.1:0-2180 GCA_049592335.1 Occallatibacter sp. | reverse complement strand
GTGGTGGCGGCCGCGATACTTGCGAAAGAGCATAGAGAAGGGCGAGAGGCGCGGAGCGGCAATGCAAACATGGTTTAATCGTGTTCTGAACGCGGTGGCTGCTGCTGCAAGTTTCGGCGTCCTGGGGTGGGGCGTGTATTCGGCCTTATCGATCGATTTTCGGATGAACCCCGTTCTTTCGTTTTTGTATTGCGCGCTGCCGATTCTGTCGTTTCCTCTTGTCGTCCGGATACGCAGGCGGCGTATTCCCGCGTGGTGGTTGAGCATAGCGGCCTGCGCCTATCTTGTGGTGTATTCGATGTTGGACTGGCGTACCTGCTCGGCTCATGGATACTGTGGAAGCGTAGCGGGAACGGTGTTTCTCACCTTGAAGACGCCGCCGATACTGGGATTTGTTCTGGCGGCGGCTTGCAGCCTGGGAGCGCAAAGATTCAGCAGCAGCCGCCACGTTGGAAAACTGCCGACGAATCAGCCGCGAGAAATCGCAGCGCCTACGCGGTAGCGATCAGCCGGAAATCCTCACCAGTTCCTGCGCTTCACTGCGCGGGCCGAGAACGGACATGCGCGGAATGCGGCCGCGAACCATGGCGACTTCGTCGCAGCGATGCAGCCGCGGACAGCTCTGGCAGTCCTTGAAGATCTTGTCGGGCAGCTCCGCTTTGTCTTCGACGGTGCGGAAGCCGTACTTGAAAAAGAAATCAGGAATGCGCGTGAACAGGCATACGGACTGAACGCCGTGCGTCTCGGCTTCTTCGATGAGCGCGCGCAGAATGGCTCCGCCCGCGCCCTTGCCCTTGGCCTCAGGCTTGACGACGATGGAGCGCACTTCGCAGAGATGCGGGCCGTACAAGTGGAGCGCGCCGCAGCCGAGAAACACGTTGCCATCGGATTCGGCGACCGTGAAGTCGCGAATGTTTTCGCAAATCTCGGCGAAAGGGCGCTTGAGCAGCGTGCCATCACCGGAGAGCGAATTGACGAGATCGTAGATATTGGAAGCATCGTGCAGCAGGGCCTTACGCACCAGCATGGGCGGCCTCCGCGGCATTGGATTTTTGAAGCGCGGCAATGCGCGCCGTGGCGGCGTCGAGAGCTGCTTTCACGCGATTGCGCGCCGTGCCGCCTACGACGTCGTGGCAATCGAGCGTAGCGTCGAGCGTGATGGCAGCGTAGAAATCTTCGCCGAACTCCGCACCGAACTGGTGCAGTTCGGCGAGCGTGAGCTCTCCGAGTTCGACGCCTTTTTCCAAAGCATAGCGAACAGAGTTCCCGATCTTTTCGTGCGCCAGACGGAAGGGGACACCCTTGTGGACGAGGTAGGTAGCCGCGGCCATGGCATTCAGGTAGCCCGACTGCGCGGCTTGGCTCATGCGTTCGCGATTGAATTGGAGGGCCGCTGTGAAACGCGCTATGAGACTGAGCATTTGCGGCACAAAGTCGGCGGCAAATGCCGGCTCCTGCGTCTCCTGCATGTCCTTATTGTAGGCCAGGGGCAAGCCCTTGAGCTGCATGGTCACGGTTTGTGCCGCGCCGTTCAGGCGGCCGACTTTGGCGCGCAGCAGCTCCGTTAGATCGGGATTTTTCTTCTGCGGCATGGCGCTCGATCCAGTCGAAAAAGCCTCAGGCAGATTCACAAATCCGAACTCGGCCGTAGCGAAGAGTGTGATCTCCTCGGCAAACCGGCTCAGGTGCAGACCGACGAACGTGAGTGACTGCAGGTACTCGAGAATGAAGTCGCGGTCGCTCGTCGCATCCATGGAGTTGGCCGTGGGCGCCGCGAATTCGAGTTCGCGCGCGGCGATGGAACGGTCGAGAGCGAGCGTAGCGCCGGCCACTGGGCCCGATCCGAGCGGGCAGAGGTTCAGTCGCTTCGCGCAATCGGCTAAACGCGATGCATCGCGTAGCGCCATCTCGACGTAGGCCAGCAGCCAGTGCGCCACGAGCACGGGTTCGGCGCGTTGCAGGTGCGTGTAGCTCGGCATCACGCTGTCGCCGGCTTTGCGCGCCTGCTCGACGAGCGCGCTGGCCCACGCGACGAGTCCCTCGATGACGAGCTCGATTTGCGCGCGGATGTACAGCCTAAGGTCGGTGGCGATCTGCTCGTTACGGCTGCGGCCGGTGTGGAGTTTTAGGCCCAGCGGGCCTATGCGATCGGCAAGCTTGAGCTCGACAAAGTGATGAAT
>JBAWFY010000629.1:0-7417 GCA_049592335.1 Occallatibacter sp. | reverse complement strand
GTCGCGGGCAGAGCGGCCCCAATTGGAAACGTCAATCACCGTGCCGCCCTCGAGCACGAGCGGCGCTGCCGGTTCGGTCTGCGTGTGAGCCGCAACGCAGGTCAAAGCTGTTCCGCAGAGCAGGGCGGCAAAAAAGCGAAATCGTCGCATGGAATTCAGTCTGATGAGGATTGTCGCACAAAGCAGCGGTTAGCGAGTTAGCCAGTCAGCGAGACAGCCTGGGCGGTGGTCCTTGTCTGGGACTGAGTGAATTTCGAACCGCTCTGCGACGCGGCTGCGGCGACGATGAAGATGGGGAAAAACTCGAGCGAGTAACGCGGCTCGGAGTTTTCCATGGCGCCGAGAAGAAGGCAACGGAGGATGATGTAGCCGCCAAGCACCCACGGCCATGGCACGCGGCGGCGCAGAAACGCCCATGCGGCTGCCGCAACATAAAAGAAATTGATGAGGCCGATCAGGATGGCCGCGACGGTTTGCATGGGATGGCCGTCCCATGGCCACCAGAAGACTTCGAGATTAAACTCCTCGGTGCGGGGACGGAATATCATGTCGGCGGCGCGCAGCAGAGGAAGCCACACATAGTAGCGGAGCGGGTTGGCGTGGATGCGCTCGGCGGCGAGCGCGGCGAAACGATTGTCCAGGTCGGCGGAGACCGAATTCGTGCGATTGTATTCGTCGATGAGAGCGAGAGTTTCCTCGCGCTCGGCCGGCGAATCGAAAGCGCGTGGGGGCAAGTCGTCGGGATCGATGGGCCCGGCGCCGACTTGCCAGAAAACGGTCGCGGTGGAAACGTACTCGACAGACCAGGTGCGCATCCAGCGATAGATGCCTGTGTTGACGCGGTCGCCGGGGTCGTTGAGATAGCGGGGCGCCAGCGGCTGAAAAACCTGGAATGTTACCCAGTTGCGCCCGGTCCAGACGGCAATCGGCGCGAGGGCGATGGCGGAGTAGATGAATATCGTGGTGATGCTGCGGCGCAGGGCGAACGAGGCGCATTGCGCAGCCTGGCTGCCGCGGAGAATGTAAAAGAACAATCCCGCTGCGAGAGCCGCAAAGAGAAGAACGCCATCGGGTCGCAGGAGCATGGCGAGAGCCGCGGCGCAGCCCGCGAGCATTACGGCGACAGTGTCTCGGGAACCTGCGGTTTCTGCAGCCAGGACGCGGCCCGCGGCATAGATTCCCAGAGAGATGGCGAAGATGGAGAAGCACTCCGTCATGGCGATGCCGGCTTCGGCGGCCGTGAAGGGGCAAAGCATGGCGAGGGCGAGAGCAATTTCGCCGGCGCGCGGAGCTATGGCGCGATACGCGAAGAGGGCGAGAAGAATGCCCCCGCCGATGTCGGCTAGAGATTGCAAAAAGTAAACCCCGGTGAGCCAGTTGCTATGAAGAAGTGGCTTGAAGAGTTGCTCGCAGACGGCGAGGAAGATGGGGTAGGCCGGCAGCCGGAAGAGAGTAGGAGAAAGCGTACTGCCCGCGCCGACGCCGTAGACGCCGTGGTGCAGCAGATTGCGGCCGATTTCGAGATAGTCCCAGGTGTCGTCGTCGATGCCGCGCGGAAACCAGATGAACGCGATGCGCAGGATGAAGCCCAGGGCAATCCAAAGCAACCAACGGCGCGGCCAGCGCTCGCCACTGATTGAAGGCAACATGCTTGGAGGATACAAGAAGGCGGCAAGCAGCGGGTCAGCGGCCTGATCCTGGGATTAGACTAATTGCGATGAAAGCACAAGCGATTGTCGTGACGTTCTTTTGCACTTTGACGGCCTCGGCGCAGGTGCAAATAAGGGTTCCGTCGCAGCACTATGAAGCCCAAGACAGAATCAACGTGGAAATCGTGAACACCGGCACTGGAGATGTGTCCTTTTGCGTCGAGTACGGATACGTGTCGTATGCCGAAGATCATTCGGAGTCAACCCCAACGCCTGTGTACGTTCAGCAGAAAAAAGAAAAAGGTTGGGATACATTGCTGACTGGCCCGGACGTTGGAAGCATCAGACAATCCGTCACACTGGGAAGAGGCGAATCCCAAGTGTACCCGTTTCGCGTGAATGCACACGGCAAGATTCGTGTGGTGCTTGATTACTGGGTAGGTAATGGCGCCGGTTCGTGCGAAAGCCCGAAAGGACGACGGGAGGTGAAATCTCGGGCGTTCCAGATTGAGTAAACGAAACAGGAATCGTGGCTCGACTCTGTGAGGCTTCGATCAGCTTGCGACGAGAGTTGCGCGCCGGCGGCCGGCGAGGAGCGGCTGCAGCTGCGCGTAGGCCGCTTCCACTGTGAGGCCGTAGCGGGCGCGGAGCTCGTCGACTTTGCCGTGCTCGATGAACTGATCGGGCCAGCCGATGCGCACCACGGGAACCGCAAGTCCCATCTCATCGAGCGCCTCAACCACTGCGGAACCGAAGCCGCCCATCTTTACGTGATCTTCGAATGTGACGAAGGCGGCGACGCGCTTCGCGTAACGCTCAATGACTTCCCGATCGATGGGCTTGATGAAACGGGGATTGATCAACGCTGCGGAGTAGCCGTCGCGCGTAAGAGTTGCGGCGAGGCCCTGTGCGAGCGAGATCATGGGACCGAGGCCGAAGACGGCGACGTCGGAGCCGTCGACGAGAACCTCGGCTTGGCCTACGGGAATCGATTGCGGCTCGGCTTTGCGAGTCACGCCGACGACCGCGCCGCGCGGATAGCGGATAGCACTGGGGCCGGGAAGTTCGAGCGCGGTTTTGAGCATGTCGGCCAACTCGTCTTCGTCCTTAGGCGACATGAGCACCATCTCGGGAATGCCGCGCAGATACGCGATATCGAAGAGGCCGTGATGCGTGGGGCCATCGTCACCGGAGAGACCGGCGCGGTCCATGCAGAAAAGGACGGGCAGCTTTTGCAGGCAGACGTCGTGAACGATGGGATCGAAGGCGCGCTGCAAGAACGTGGAGTAAATGGCGCAGACCGGGCGAAAACCGCGAGTGGCCATTCCTGCGGCAAATACGACGGCGTGCTCTTCGGCGATGCCGACGTCGAAGTAGCGCTTGGGATGATGCGGACGGAAGTGATCGAGGCCCGTGCCGTTGGGCATGGCGGCGGTGACGGCGACGATGCGCTCATCCTTTGTGGCGAGTGCGGAGAGCGTCTTCGCGAAAACTTCGGCGTAGGTGGGTAAGCCGTCGGGCGTCTGGCCGGTTTCCGGATCGTAGGGGCCGAGGCCGTGGAATTTCTTTTGCCCGTCGAGAGCCGGTTGAAAGCCGCGCCCCTTTTGCGTGAGCACGTGCAAGAGCACCGGGTGGTCGATGGTCTTGAGGAACTTAAAGGTCTCGATGAGAAGCGGAATGTTGTGGCCGTCGATGGGGCCGAAGTAGTCGAGGCCGAACTCTTCAAAGAGCACCGAGGGCCACAGCATGCCTTTGGCGGCTTCTTCGGCGCGGCGCATGACCTTCAAAGCGGTCTTGCCGGCGAAGCGCTCGACCAGATGTGTGGCCTTGTCGTGCAGGTGCTGATAGCGCTCGTTGGCGACGATGCGATGGAAGTACCGCGCCACCGCGCCCACGTTGCGGTCGATGGACCATTGGTTGTCGTTGAGGACAACGATCATGCGTTTGGTTTGCGACGCGATGTTGTTCAGCGCCTCGAAGGTGACGCCGTTGGTGAAGGCGGCATCGCCGGCGACGGCAATCACGTTTTCGCGGCCTCCGGCCAGGTCGCGCGCCACGGCCATGCCCAGCGCAGCGGAAAGCGCTGTGCCCGCATGGCCGGCTCCATAGCAGTCGTGCTCGCTCTCGGTGCGGAGCATGAAACCGTTGAGGCCGCCGGGCTGGCGGATGGTCTCAAAACGCTCACGGCGGCCGGTGAGGAGTTTGTGGATGTAAGCCTGGTGGCTGACGTCGAAGAGGATCTTGTCTTCGGGCGTCGAGAAGACCGCATGGAGGGCAATAGTCAATTCGACTACGCCGAGATTGGGGCCCAGATGGCCGCCGGTTTTCGAAAGAGTCTGAATGAGGAACTCGCGAATCTCTTCGGCAAGTTGTGTGAGTTCGGCGAAACTGAGCCGCTTCACGTCGGCCGGGCTGTGAATGGACTCCAGCAATGTTCCCATCTTGTTCCTTTTCCCGGGGGAAAACAGCCGGGCGTCCAGGGAATTCTCCCTGCGGCAAAAAAGCCCCTCTTCAGGGGACTTTGCAAAAAGCTCGCCTTGTTTAAGTATACCCGCGCCTGAATTCGGTTCTACGCCGAGTTAGACGCTTGCCGGCGGAGCCGGTTATGCAAGGCAGACCGGGTAGGCCGATTCGCGTGCGTGGTATCATCAATTCCTCTTTCAACTTAGCGTCGACATTCAACTTAGCGCTCTCGCAAAAGAATGCAACTGAGGTCACGCACATGGCACAAGAGGCTGCGGCACAAAAGAAAACCCTCGAATCAATTTTGCCGGCACAATTGCGACCCGGCCTCAGCGAGGCAGAGAGACGAGTCCTGAAGTCCGCGCCCACGGGGGATTGGGCGGTTGCGGGAGAGAATTCCGACGACAAGAGCAACGATCCGAAGAACTCTCAGACGTGGGGGCCTGAAAGAAATATCAGGGCGGATGTAATCCGTTGGATCTGTACGGATCGCGATGCTACAAACCTTGTCGATGCGGAAGGTCTTCTGATTTACGGGGCGAGAATTATGGGTTTCCCGGATATGTCCTATTCACTGGACTTGTCCTATTTGAAGGTCCCCTTTCCCCTTGCATTTCAACGGTGCGTTTTTAACGAGTTGATTCATATGGAATCGACAACCGTCCCGTCGCTCTATTTCGGCGGCAGCCTGGTTGCCTCGATCAAGGCCGATAACGCCAAGATCGATGGTTACGTGTCGCTGGGCGATCACTTCAGTTCGCGGGGAGAGGTGAGTTTTTACAACACACGAATCGGAGGGGACTTTTATTGCGCAGGGGGCACCTTCAAGAACTCCGGCGGCCGGGCACTTATGGCAGGTCAGGCAGTGATCGGCGGGGCAGCGGTCCTGAACGGCGGTTTTAGTTCGGAGGGCAGCGTCATTCTCTATGGAGCAAACATTAGCGGCGATCTGGATTGCACCGGGGCCAAGCTGGAGAACCCGGGCGGGACGGCGCTCGATGTCAGAACCGCCCAGATCAATGGTTCGATTCGGCTCAGCGGGGGCGTTGAAACGAAGGGAGAAGTAGCCCTGTATGGTGTCCAGCTCAAAAGTGATCTGGACTGCAGCCAAGGGTCGTTCAACAACCCCAAAGGCACAAGCCTGAGCGCGGATGAGGCCGTGATCGGCGGGGCGGTCCTTCTCAATGGCGGCTTTCATTCGTTAGGCGGAGTGTCGCTCTACGGCGCGCACACGAGCGGCGATCTCGCTTGCAATGGAGCCAGGCTGGAGAACCCCGGCGGAACGGCGCTCGATGCCAGAACTTCCCAGATCGCCGGTTCGGCCTACCTCAACTCTGGCTTTACAGCGAAGGGGGGAGTGGACCTGTATGGCGCCCAGATCAAGGGCGATCTGAATTGCTGGCAAGGGTCTTTCAACAACTCCCAAGGCATTAGCCTCAAGGCGGATCAGGCGGTGGTCGATGGGGCCGTTCTTCTCGACGGAGGCTTTCATTCGATTGGTGGAGTGAGTCTCTACGGAATGCATCTGAGCGGGGATCTCAATTGCGGAGATGGGTCCTTCGTAAATCCCAAGAACATCAGCCTCAACGCCGAGGACGTAACGATTGGCGGGGCAGTGTATCTGAGCGGCAAATTCCATTCTGTGGGCGAGGTGAGATTTTACGGATCGCATATCAACGGCGACCTCGATTGCACCGGCGCCAGGCTGGAGAATCCTGGCGGTCAGGCGCTCTACGCAGAGAGCCTGGAAACCGGGGGAAGCGTGTTTCTTAGGAAGCTCTTCTCGGCAGAGGGTAAGGTCGACCTGATGGGTGCCCACATTGCGGGGGACCTGGATTGCGAGAATGGCGTGTTTGCAAACCCTCAAGATCAAGCTCTGGGTGGCGAACGAGTTGAGATCGGCAGTTCGTTGTACTTGCGAAAGGGCTTCGCCGCATCGGGAGAAGTGAGCTTTCGCGGCGCGCATGTGGGAATTGACCTGGACTGCGATGGCGGCCGCTTCAGCGGACTGGATCTGTCGGAGGTTACGGTCAAGGAGCAGTTCCTCTGGGAAGATGTAAAAGGAATCAACAAGCTTTCACTGAACGATGCCAGCGTTGGCGATATGCTCAGCGACAAGACCAGCTGGCCCAAAAAAGTGAATGGGAGCCCAAGCCTGGATCTTGACGGATTCGTTTACGGGGACATTTGGGACGATTTGGAGGATCCGAAGTGGCGTCTTGAGTGGCTGGAATCATCGAATTTCTCTGCGCGAGCCTACCGTCAATTGGCGAAGGCGCTACGCGATCGCGGCGATGACGAAGGATCGAAGGAAGTGCTGATGGCATTGGAGAGCAAGACGAGGGCCGCGGCGCGCAGCGGATCGGGGCTGAATACCAGGAATTGGTGGGTCAACGGCGAGGACAAGTTTTCAAAAGCCACGGTTGGATACGGATACTTTCCTGAGTGGGCAATTCGGGAGATGTGCTGCCTCACCGTGCTGGGCTGGATTATCTTTCGGCGCGCCAAGATCCAGGGAGCCATGGCGCCCACAGACAAAGATGCGTACGAAAACCTGAAAAACAAGCAACCTCTACCGAATTCCTACCCGCCTTTCAACGCCTTTGTTTATTCCTTCGAGAACTGCATCCCGCTGTTGAAGCTGGGACAGGACGAGAAATGGCAGCCTGATCCGCAATCGCCGGGTGTGTCGCCGCCGGTCCCGGCCCCGCATCGGCTGAGACGTCTCAGGGATTGGTTGAGACGCGTCGAGGATGGGATTTGCAAGTACACGGTCGACCTCGTCATCCGTCCAGGATTTCTTCGCTGGGCGCGATGGTTGATGATCGTTGTGGGATGGCTTCTGGCGACGTTCTTTGTCGCCGGCTTGAGTGGAATCATTCATAACAATTAGGCGAGAATCTCATTGTTGCGGTTACCGGCGCAGACGGGAACATGGACGGCGGCCAGCACGTATTCTGCGGAATACATTCCATCTTCAGCAGGCAAATACCGCACTGCGGATGACGAACCGCGCGTTGTAGGATGTGGCTGTAACCGCTTCATGGAAAGGAAATCGACTCACATGCGGAATCTTATTTCTTCTTTGGTGTTGAGTGTGGGATTGACTGCGGGCCTTTGCGCGGGCGCGGCGCGGGCACAGTTAATGGAGCCGGGAACCACCCAGGCGCCGAATCCGCTGACCGACACAACGGTGAAGCCGGGCAAGATGATCCTGTTCGATCTCGAAGCACGTTTTGCCAAAGACGTAGCAGAGCGCGGGGGAGCGGCCTTTGCCGACTGGTTCGCAGATGACGGTGTGGCGC
>JBAWFY010000628.1:0-7768 GCA_049592335.1 Occallatibacter sp. | reverse complement strand
GCGGGCTTGATGGATTCTTTCGATCTCTCTGGCCGTTTACTTCAGGCCATGGCAGTCCGCCGGCATGGATGTCCCATGATGATGGTGGTGGCCGTGATGGCGGAAGCTCTGCATCTATTTTGAAACTACGGGAAGCACGCCGCTTGTGTCAAGAACGGAAAAGCGGTCTCAGGTTTCCAAATTCCGACCGCAAAAACCTGAAACCTGCCTATCACGCCGTAGGAGGCGGATTTCTCCCAGAGAAAAACTTGCGCTGGTGCCAGTAGGGATAGGTCGGCTCAACGTGACTCGCCTTATCCAGCGCGGCCACTTGCTCCGCAGTCAAATTCCATCCAGCAGCGCCCAGGTTCTGGCGAAGCTGCTCTTCATTGCGCGCTCCGATGATCACGGAGGAAACCGTGGGCCGCTGCAAAAGCCAGTTGAGTGCAATCTGCGGGATGGTCTTGCCGGTCTGGGCGGCGACCGCGTCCAGAGCATCGACGATCTTGTACAAATGCTCGTCCGGCATCTGCGGGCCGGCATCTGCAATCGAGTGCAGCCGACTCACGTTGGGCAGTGGCTGTCCGCGGCGAATCTTTCCGGTCAGGCGTCCCCAGCCCAGCGGACTCCAGACAAGCGCCCCGACCTTCTGGTCCATCGCAAGCGGCATCAGTTCCCACTCGTACTCGCGGTTCAGCAGCGAATAGTACGCCTGGTGCGCCACATAGCGCGTCCAGCCGTAGCGTTCGGTGACCGCCAGCGATTTCATGAGGTGCCAGCCCGAAAAATTCGAGCAGGCGATGTAGCGCACCTTGCCTTCCCGCACGAAGCTGTCCAGTGTCTCCTGCACCTCTTCGATGGGCGTCAACGCGTCGAAGCAGTGCAGGTGGTAGATGTCGATGGTTTCGGTACCGAGCCGCCGCAGGCTGCCTTCAAGCGCGCGCCGCAGATGGTAGCGCGATGAGCCTTCGTCGTTCGGACCGGAGCCGAACGGAAATCCGGCCTTGGTGGAGATGAGCACTCCGTCGCGTTTGCCGGCGAGGGCCTTGCCGAGGATTTCCTCCGAGAGGCCGTCGGAGTAGCCTTCGGCTGTGTCGAAGAGATTCACTCCTGCTTCGAGGCAGATGTCGATGAGGCGGCGCGCCTCTGCGACCTCGGTTTCGCCAAAGCCTTTGAAGAATGGATTGCCCCCGCCAAACGTTGCGGTGCCGAAACTCAGTGCGGAAACTTTGAGGCCGGAGCCTCCCAGAAGTCGATATTCCATGGCTCTTTCGATGCGCTCGTTTCTTCAATGTTTCAGATGCTTCGCGCCCACTTATGCGGTAAACTGTCCCGCAGAGCAATTGTTTCCAAGACAGCGCGTCGTGAGGAGCACAAGAGAAAGCTAATGGGGGTAGACACGCATCTTTATTTGATCGATTATCGCCGTTACACCGGCGACGTCAAGCCATTACTGGATGCTCTCTTGGACAGCGGTGACTCTCGATCCGCACATGTAGCTTATGAGGAGGCGTGGAGAATCCTCTCCGAAGCGAATAATCGCTGGAAACATCCCTGGAGCCCGTTCCACTCGACGATCCTTTTGAGCAGTTTCCAGAAGGGTCTCAGCGTTCTCGATGGCCAAATCCCCGAGGCGTATCACGGTGACCGTCTTAGCCTCGGAATTCTTGAGCCGGAGGCAGTAACGCGCGACCCTCGTCTCGTCCGGGAATACAAGCTCCGCGACTGCGTCTGCGGGATAATCGTTGAGGGTCTCTCCGTTCCATGGAACCTCGATTTTCCGCCTGTGCACGCTGTTACGGGGTGCCTCGGATATGGTGACCTCTACGAGTACTCAAAGAAGTTTGAGGAGACCCTTTGTGGTGAGATTTACACGAGATCCGCTCCAGCGCCCTATGACATTTGCCACGGAGATGAATTCGTAGATGAGTCTTTGGTGCGAGAGCTAAGCGTAGAAATTGCCCGTATCGCCTCGCCTGGAACTGAATTATGGACGGATGAACGCTATCGCAATCTGTACCTTTTGCTCCATCGCGGGGCTGAAGAAAACTTTCGCATCCTAGCATCGTACTTTTAGTAGACCTGCTTAACCAGCCACGGGAAGCGGAATAGATCTTAGCAGGCTCGCCGCCCTAGCCCCTGTTCCCTACTCACTGTTTCTAGCAGTTCAGCACATCCTGCAGCTTGCTCAGCGTGCGGTGAAGATCCTTGTCGGTGCGGCGCTGCTCGTCGATCTTGGCGATCGAGTGCATCACCGTGGTGTGGTGCTTGTTACCGAACTGGCGTCCGATCTCGGGCAGGCTCGCTTCGGTCATCTGCTTCGCCAGGTACATCGCGATCTGGCGCGGTACCACTACATTGCGCGAGTTGTTCTTCTGCTTCAGATCGCTCACACGCATTCCGAATTGCTCGGCTACGGCGCGCTGAATGGCCTCAATGGTGATTTTGCGCACCTGCATATCGATGAATTGCTTGAGGCACATCTGCGCCGCCGAGAGCGTGATCTCCATGCGGTTGAGCTGGCACCATGCAATCAGCCGTACCAGAGCGCCTTCGAGCTCGCGCACATTAGTGCGCACGTTCGAGGCTACAAACAGCGCCACGTCGGTGGGCAGATGCGCCTGCTCGCTCTCCGCCTTCTTCAGCAGGATGGCCACCTTGGTTTCGAGATCGGGTGGCTGAATGTCGGCGATCAGGCCCCACTCGAAGCGCGAGCGCAGCCGCTCCTCGATTTCAGTCAGCTCCTTAGGCGGGCGATCCGAGGCAATCACCACCTGCTTCATCGATTCGTGCAGCGCATTGAAGGTGTGGAAGAACTCTTCCTGCGTGCGCTCTTTCTGCGAGATGAACTGAATGTCATCGATCAGGAGCACATCCACGGTGCGGAAGCGGTCGCGAAAACTGGTCATGCGATCGTTGCGGATGGAGTTGATCATCTCGTTGGTAAATTTTTCCGCCGAAGAGTAGCAGATGTTCGACGAGGGCTGACGGCGCTTCACCTCATGGCCGATGGCATGCATCAGGTGCGTCTTGCCCATTCCCACGCCGCCGTACAGGAACAGCGGGTTGTAGGCACGCGAAGGCCGCTCGGCCACGGCCAGCGCGGCGGCGCGGGCAAACTGGTTACCGTTTCCGATGACAAAATTGTCGAAGGTGTAACGAGGATTGAGTTGCGCCGCAGTCGACCAGTCGAATCGCGCCTGCTCGGGCGTGCGCGGGGCCATCGCCGGCGGCGCGGTGGGCGCGTGGCTCGGAACGGGCCCGAAGCCGCCGTCCCTGCGCTGCGGCGGAATCGATGGATCGTCATCCGCGGTGACAAAGCTCACGTCATCGTATTCCAGCGCATGGAGATCGATGGCTTCCTGAATCAGGTCGCCATATTTGTCGCCTATGTGCTGGAACTCCGCCGAGGGAACGCGCACGTAGAGAGTGCGCCCTGCCGAATGGCTGAAGCGCGTGGGCTTCAGCCAGGTTTCGAACGATTGCCGGATGACCTTCTTCTCGAGAGAAGACAGAATCTGAAGCCATGGGTTAAGAGCCGTCGCCGGCGAAGTAGTAGCCAATGCCATCGTACAATCCTTGCCTCATCCGTCGGCGTGGGCCGCGCGGTCAATTTCGAGCGTTCAGGCAACACTCTACCGTTGCGCAAAATCTTGCGCTAGTTTCTCCACTTGCAGGGCGACCGGGTTACCTGTCGTGAGTGGTGCGCCCAACAAGATTTGGCCCATGGGCGGTTTTAAGGGTAATAAAAAGCCGCTTTGCAGATAATTGGGAACTGCAGATGAAATTTCGTGAACGGTCCCGATAGTAGCACATCTCGCGCTGATTGCAACCTCTGTTTCACATAACTTTTAGTACCCAGCGCTGGTTGCACCAAGGATGGTGAAGGTTATCACGGTGTGTCGCGTGGTCGTGAAAATCGTCTTCAAAAAAATGTGCAGAAGGATTCGTTGATCGATTGTCTCACGGCAGATTCTTTCTGTCTGGGCTCGCGAAAAATCTCCCGGTGCGGATTCTGCGTCGTATCACTTCGCTGGATTCCCAACTCAGCCTGCGATATACTTGGGACTGCTGCTTTTACAGAGATTCCTTTTGAGAAACAGGAGCGGGTCACGATGCCCAAACGCACATTTCAACCCAACCGACGCAGCCGCGTGAAGAAACACGGTTTCCGGTCGCGCATGAAGACCAAGTCCGGCGCCGCCGTGCTCAGCCGGCGTCGCGCCGCAGGACGCAAGCGCGTTTCGGTCAGCGCCGGATTTCGCGACTAATCCGCTGTCGAATCGCATCGAGCGGCGGATTTGCATGGCTCGCCCGTTCTTCTCCGAGTTTTTCTCATGAAGCCCACTCCCAGACGTGCGCAGCGCCAATCGCTGGCGGGAGCGCGTCTGCGCAAGCACGCCGACTATCAGCGCGCCTACGCGTCCTCGCGCAAGCGGCAATCGGCTTCAATGACCTGGTTTCTGGCTCCGCAGACAGCGGTCCGTCCCTCGGCGGATGCTTCGGTCGGTCCCGAAACGGCAGAGCCGTCCCCGTTTCATATCGGGCCGCGCGTAGGCCTGACTGCAGGGAAAGTGCTGGGCAAAGCCACCGAGCGGAACCGCATCAAGCGCCGCATGAAGGAAGCTCTGCGCCGTCACGTCGGTCTGCTTCCGGGCGGCTTCGATCTCATCTTCCATCCCCGCCGTGCCGTGCTCACCATGGATTTCATGCAACTCGAGGCGGAGATTGTGCGTATTCTTGAGCAAGCCCGGGAACTCATCTCGGCGGAGGCAGCGCGCAATAGAAAGTTGGACGCTACTGCGCCCGAGTCCTGCGCGAAATCTGCGTCATGACACGCATTCTGCTTGCACTCATCGCTTTTTACGCACGGTGGATCTCGCCGGCGTTGCACGTGGTGAGCCCGGGCCGCTGCAAGTTCATCCCCACATGCTCAGAATATGCAGCCATTGCGATTGTCACGCACGGGCCGTTGCGGGGCACCGGGCTTGCCGCCTGGCGTTTAGTACGATGCCACCCGTTCACGGCCGGCGGGTTCGATCCTGTCCCGGTGGCAGCGAGCCGCGGAGTTGTTCCGGTCCCATCCTGCGCGGATTGCGGCTCCGTGCCCCCGGTGATGCCCCGCGAACCATTACCATAAGAGGAAGGGCGGCCGCGCTGGCAGCCTTACCCGAACGATAGGAAGTATCCTTTGCCCGAAATTCAAAATCCCAATCTGCAATCGCAGGGCTCCGGCGGCGGTGGAGGCGATATGCGCTCGACCATGGCGCTGGTTCTCCTCGCCATGGCCGTCCTCTTTGGCTACCAGTTCTTCTTCGCCAAGCCGAAGACGGACCAGCAGCCCCCAGCGCAAACTTCAACGCAATCCGCAGCGCCTGCCGCTCCCGGCGCGCAGAACCAGGCCCCGGCCTCCGCAGTCTCCGCGCAAGCGCCCGCGCCCACGCCGCAGATTTCTGCTACGACGGTGACAACCACTACGGTCGAAAATGAGTTCTACAAAATCGTCTTCACCAATCGGGGCGGGCAGGTTCTGCACTGGATTCTGAAAAAATATTCCGACTCGGCGGGCAAACCGCTCGACCTGGTGCAATCGCAGGCCGCTGCTCGTTTCGGACTGCCCCTCGCGCTCTTCACGTACGAACCGGCGCTCACCACGCAACTGAATGACGCGCTTTACGAGGTGAACTACGAAGGCGCGCAGCCTACGGCCACGGGAGATATCGTTGCGCCGGCCACGATCGCCTTCCACTACGCATCGAACGGCGTCGACGCGGTCAAAACTCTCCGCTTCGACACCAGTTATGTTGTTACCGTCGACGCCGAGGTGACACGCAACGGAGCCCCGGTGCGCGCGCTGGTCGAGTGGCCTGCCGGCCTGGGCGATATGGAGGAGCTGAAGCAGACGGGCATGATGCCGTCGCAGACGCGCACGCCCTCGTTCTTTGCCTGGAGCATCGACGGCAAGTCGGATTCGCAAACTTCTTCGAAGGTCAGTGGCAACAACACCATCGATGCGCCGTATCAATATGCCGCCGTGATGGATCAATACTTTGCCGCGGCATTCCTGCCCGCGGTGCCCGACCGCGCCACCGTTGTCACGCTGCACAACGCCATCGAGCTGCCTGTCGATCCCAATAATCCCAACGGCAAGAGATCTTCTGTCGACGTGCTTGGCATTGCTGTCGGCGACACCAGCGGCGATACACGCCTGCGCCTGTTCGCCGGCCCCAAAGCCACCGACCTGCTCAAGTCCATTCATGCCACGGGGCCCAATGGAAAACTGGATGGACCCTCTCTCGATCCGCTGATCGATTTCGGCTGGCTCAGCTTCCTCGCCAAGCCTCTCTACATCGTCCTGCGCTTTATGGTGAGCCACGGCATTCCCAACTGGGGCTGGGCCATCATCATCTCCACGGTGATCCTCAATATTTCCATGCTGCCGACGCGCATCTCGGCCATGAAATCGTCCTTGAAAATGATGCGCGTCCAACCCAAACTGGACGCCATCAAGAAACGCTACTCGAACCTGAAGATGAACGACCCCAAAAAGATGGACATGCAGCAGGAGCAGATGGCGCTCATGAAGGCCGAAGGCGTGAACATGTACGGTAGTTGCCTGCCTATGCTCGTGCCGTTGATCCTGTTGTGGCCTTATTTTCGTGTCTTGCTGAATGCGGTGGAGTTGCGCCAGGCGCACTGGCTCTGGCTGCCCGATCTTTCGCAGCCCGATCCCACGCACATTCTGCCCATCGTCATCATCGTCACCATGTTCCTCACGCAGTACATCACGCCTTCGCCGGGCATGGATCCCGGGCAGAGGCGCATGATGGCTTTCATGATGCCCGTACTGTTCGGCTTCATGCTCTGGCACTACGCCTCGGGTCTCGCGCTTTACTGGGGAACCGGCAACGTCATCATGCTGGCAATGCAGATCGGCATCAATCGCTCGCACTGGGGCCGCGAGATGCACGAGATCTCCGCCCGTCGTGCAGCAAAGAGAGGCCGATAACGGCCAGATAAACATCCGAGGCGGCGGAAAGCAGGGGCGAGTATCAGTTCAGTTTTCCGCCGCTTTCGCGCCCGCAGCCCCGCTCTGCCATACTTTTCTCATGACCTTGGTGAAAGAATTGCTGCGCCCGCTCGCCGAAGACGGCGCGGCGTTGACGCGCGAGCAGGCAGCCCAGGTGCTCGAAGAAATCCTCTCGGGCCAGGTGCCTGAGGTGGAAACCGCCGCACTACTCGGCGTCCTTGCCACGCGCGGCGAACAGGCGCCCGAGCTCGCCGGCTTTGTCGACATCATGCGCCGGCACTCTGTTCCCATGCCCTTCTCCGAAACGGAAAGAGCGGAGCTCGTCGACTGCGTCGGCACGGGCGGCGGCGGCCCGCAAACCTTCAATATCTCCTGCGGCGCGGCCTTGGTGGCAGCGGCGGCCGGCGCCAAAGTGGCCAAGCACGGCAATCGTGCGGTTACTTCGCGTTGCGGCGCGGCCGATGTGCTCGAAGCTCTCGGCGTTCCCATCGAGCTTGAGCCGGCGCTGGCGGTCGAGTGCCTGCGCGAAACCGGCTTCGTCTTTCTTTACGCGCCGCTCTATCACCCGGCCATGAAGGAGCTCGGCCCTTTGCGCCGCGCTCTCGGCTTTCGCACTATCTTCAACCTCGTCGGCCCGCTCACGAACCCTGCCCACGCGCGCACTCAGGTCATTGGGGTGCTCGCGCCCAGCCGTGTGCTTCTTGTCGGCCGCACGCTCGCCGCTCTCGGCGCGAAACGCGCCTTTGTCGTTCACGGCAC
>JBAWFY010000627.1:0-2272 GCA_049592335.1 Occallatibacter sp. | reverse complement strand
AGCGTCTCCTATAAGTCGTAGTGAAGCGGCATGTAATTTCAAGATGCCTGCCCCTTGACTCACTGGGTTAGACTGGTTGCACATGCCGGACTTCCCCTCCATTAAGTTCGACCTGACCTCGCTGAAGAGCACGGTGACCACGGTCTTAATTGCCCCGGTCCCACCTGCCGTAAGCAGCATTGTCGGAATCGAGCTTTGTCACCCAAACTGGCTCAGCGCTTTCCTCGCGCTGCCGTCGCTGGGCTACTACACCAAGCTGGTTGCGATCGCCCTCGCCGCTTATGTGGCCGGTATGGTGATTTGGCTCGCTACGGTGATCCCCACGTCGGCGATCGCAACCATTTCGATGGTGTGGCGTCGAACCTCCGAAGATAGCCAGAATGAAAAGGCCGTGCGGATCAAACTGTCCCGGGCCTATTGCAGTCGCTTGGGGATCGCCGAGATGTTGCCGAAGGAATCGGATGACCGGGAATGGAGTATCTGGTTTGCTTCCATCTCAACCGCTCTCGGTGAATGGGAGATCTTGCCCGCGCAATTGAACTTCTATGCCGCAGTTGAGTCAGCCGTGATTGTGATCGTGGTGTCGATGCTGTTCAGCCCCTATCGCATTGGCTGGCTCTGGGTCCCGTTCGTTCTGGTGTTCCTTTCGGCCATCATCGGCATTCTCGCGGAGACCCAGCAGGAAGTGGAGTCCGACACTCTTGCCTCTCAGATCCTGAAGCACCTCGTCAACGACCAGGAAAAAGCCGACGCGCAAGCCAGCAAATCGAACGAAGTTTGTTAGCTGCAAGTGTGGACGACCCGCCCGCAATCAAGGGTGACCAAGGGCCCCCAACGGCTGACGCGATAGAGCACGTGCCTGCGCAGCGGATGGCCTTGCGGCAGATTCGGATGGTCGAAATCGTCGCGCGGATCGCGCATCATTCCGATCTTTTCCATCACGCTCCGCGATCGCAGGTTGGCGGGTACCGTGAAGGAGACGATCTGTTCCAGTCCCAGCGTGTTGAAGCCGTACTGCAGCGCGCCATGCGCCCCTTCCGTCGCCAGTCCCTTGCCCCATACTTCGAAGGCGAGCCGCCACCCGATCTCGACGGCAGGCGTGAAGTGCGCTTTGAATTCCGGAACGAATAAGCCGATAAACCCGACGAATGCGCCCGTCTCGACCAGTTCGACGGCGAAGGGACCAAAGCCATGACAATCGATGTGCGCATGAATGAGATCGAAGAGTGCGTCGGACGCATCGGCCGTGAGCGGTTCGGGAAAGAACTCCATCACGCGCGGATCGGCGTTCATCTGCCGGAAAGGGAGGCAATCCGAGTCGCGCCAGCGGCGAAGAAGCAACCGTTCAGTTCTCAATTCGTCGCGCATCGCCGGCCTGACCGCTATTGCCCGCCGGCGGCGATTGCGGATTTCTCCCAGCGCTTGGGGCGCTTGTTCTGCTGCAGAACTTTTTTGCGCAGCCGCAGCGACTTGGGCGTGACCTCGACAAACTCATCGTCGGCGATGAACTCAATGGCCTGTTCGAGATTCAGCGTCTTGTACGGCACGAGGCGGATGGCGTCGTCGGCCGTGGAGGCGCGCATGTTGGTCATCTTCTTTTCGCGCACCACGTTCACGTCCAGATCGTTGTCGCGCGAGTGCTCGCCCACGATCATGCCTTCGTACACCTCTACGCCCGCGCCAACAAAGAGAATGCCGCGCTCCTGCAATCCGTTCAACGAATACGTCGTCGTGTTTCCCAGGCGGTCGGCGATCAGAGCGCCGGTGGGCCGCTGCGGAATCTCGCCCTGATAGGGAATGTAGCCGTCGAAGAGCGCATTCATCACGATCGTCCCGCGCGTCTCGGTGAGCATCTCGCTTCTCAACCCAATCAACCCGCGGCTGGGCACGCGAAACTCCAATCGCACGCGGCCCGAGCCGTGGTTGTGCATCTTCGTCATCTCGCCTTTGCGCGGCCCAAGTTTTTCGATCACCGTGCCAGTGAACTGATCGGGCACGTCGATGGTGAGGTGCTCGACCGGTTCCATGCGCACGCCGTCGACCATCTTGGTCACAATCTCCGGCCGGCCGGCCATCAGCTCGTAGCCCTCGCGACGCATCATTTCGATCAGAATCGCCAGCTGCAGTTCGCCGCGGCCCAGCACCTTGAACGCATCGGGCGAGCCTGTCTCTTCGACGCGAATCGAAACATTGGTGAGCAGCTCTTTTTCCAGACGCTCTCGCAGATTACGGCTGGTAACGTACTGACCTTCGCGGCCCGCGAACGGCGAGG
>JBAWFY010000626.1:0-1595 GCA_049592335.1 Occallatibacter sp. | reverse complement strand
GATGACTTGTTGGCCGCTTTCGGCGGCCTTGATGGCTTCCTGCTCCGCCAGAAATTTGGACCGCTTGTAGTGGCCGACCATGTCGCAGAGCGCGACTGGCGTGTCTTCGTTGATGACGATGCCGTCGGTGCGGAAGTGCATGGTTGCGACGCTCGAGGTGTAGACGAAGCGCTTGACGCTGGCCTCGCGGGAGAGACGCAATAATTCGCGCGTGCCATCGACGTTGGCCTTGTACATGGCCGCGGGATCGGGAATCCAGAGCCGGTAATCGGCGGCAACATGAACCACGGCATCGCAACCGGCAATGGCTGTTTTCAGGCTCTCCGGCGCGAGCAGATCGCCGACGACGGTCTCGCCCTTGATGCCGTCGAGATTTGCAAGATTGCTGGACTTGCGCGTGAGCAGGCGCAGCTCGGCGCCTTCGGCGGCGAGAGCTTTAGCGACATGATGCCCAACGAATCCAGTCGCACCTGTGACGAAGATCTTCATGAGCGAGAGTGCAGTCTCATTCTAAATGCGGCTCTCTGTGCCAATCGAATCAAATGAGAGGCTCAAAGATTGCTTTGCGCGGATTCGGCCGGTGTAGGACTCTCCATCGGCGGTACGCTCGCGGCCACAGGCGCGAAGGGCTGCAGCAACTGCCCGATCAGTCCCGGCTCGACCGGACCGTCGATGCCGTACTCCGCTGGCCACTGTTTTTTGGGCATGTGCCAGCTTCCGAAGAGGAGATCGACGAAGGGGAGCATGGTGGCGTAGTTCTTGTTGATGTGATCGCGGCGGGTGTGATGCCAGTGGTGAAATGCGGGCGTGGTGATGAGGAAACTGAGCCAGCCGAAGCGCCAGTTGACGTTGGCGTGGATGAAATAGCCCCACACGAGGCCCAGAGTCAGAACGAGCGCCGGGATCAGGTCGATGCGCTGACCCGCGATCGGCGTCGCCAGGCCGAGGGCGTAGACGGGGACCAAGCCGCAGAAACGCGAGATGACGATGTCGAGGGGATGCGCGTGCGAACTGACGAGCCAATCCATCTCTTCGGCGTTGTGGTGGATGGAGTGGAAGCGCCAGAGGAAGGGAATCTCGTGCTCCCAGCGATGGCCCCAGTAGTAGCCCACCTCGCCAACGGCAAGCGCGGCAATGGCGCGCGCCCAGAGCGGCAAACTTCCGGTGAAGTCGAGCAACCGATGGGGAACAAAGGTGTGCATGGTCCAGGCCAGCCAGGCCATGGGAACCACGAGGAGCGCCTGCGGCAGCAGGCTATTGAGAATGTAGTAGCCGATGTCCGTCGTCCAGCCACGGCGAAAAAGCTTTTGCTTACGTTCCGAAAAAATCCGCTCGAGCGGGATAAAAATGATGGCGAGAAGGATGAAGCGGGCGCTCAGCGAGGCCACACTAAGAATGTAATGACGCACCGAGAGCGGAAGGCTTTGGAGAAAATCCATCATAATCTAGCTTACCGTCAGGCCTGAGTGAGACTCAGGAGTCGATACAAAAGCAATTGGGGAGCGTCATTGAATCGACGCTCCCCGTTTAAGAATTTCGCGCTTCTGTTAGAGCGACTGCTGCGAATGCTTGAACCAGCCGCGGGACTTGAGGAG
>JBAWFY010000625.1:0-5133 GCA_049592335.1 Occallatibacter sp. | reverse complement strand
CTTCCACACCTTGATGCTGGCGGGTGTCGCCAATAAAGAGAACCCGGTCGCCAGGATCGAGTTTGGCAAGAAAATCGCGCACCTGTTTGGTGCTGGCAAGGCTCGATTCATCCACCATATATAGGTGGCGTTCCGGTGTCGGCTGCTTATGCCGGGCGAGGAAGCCTTGCAGCGTGTCGGCATTGATGCCGGCATCGCGGAGCTGATGCGCGGCGCGCGAGGTCGGGGCAAAGCCCTCGACAATCATCCCGCGCTGTTCGGCGGCCTCGCGCACGGTTTTGAGCGCCGTGGTTTTTCCCACGCCGGCGCTTCCCTGCAAGCCCTGGATTCTATCGCGAGATGTCAGAATCTCTTCCGCCGCCGCTCGTTGCGAGGAATTAATGATCGGGTACTTTGCGGTGTGCGTAACGGCTTGCTGGACAGGCATAATTTGTTCGGCGCGGCCCCGTCCTTGAAGCATCTGTCGTAGGATTTCTTTCTCGGCCTGGATGGTTTCCGTCGTGGTGAACTGCCGCGCGGAGTCGTGCTTCCGCCCCGAGATAAGCTGGAACTCCCCGGAGGCCAGACGCGCCTCGATACTGGCGCGGATCTGGCCGTGCGTGGTCTCGCCCATGCCGCGCCGTAAGGCATCGCGGAAGAGCGCACGCTCATCAGTAACAGCTTCGCGCTCAAAGCTGCGCTCGCGGGCAAAGGTTACGGCCTCCCGCGCGACCTGCTGTGTTTTCTCAGGAGCGTGCTCGATGGATTTCTTCCGGCTGCGCTCGCGCGCCTCAGCCACAACACGATCCGGCTGATTGCCGAATTCGGTAGCCAGCTTGCAGTGTGCCGCAAGCACTTCGGCAGGCGACTGTATTTGCTTCTTGTCTCGGGTTGTGTGTGCGGAAATTTCCGCGGCCTCGTAGCCCGAGAGACCGTTCTGTTTCATGTGTTCGAGGATTTGATTCTGGCGCTGGCTCGATGCGTCGAGATACTCCTGCGAGTAGCCTTTGATCTCCGGAGCGCCGCTCCTTCCTGGTTCGATCTCATAGCCAAGCTCCCGCAACTTGAAGGTCAGCTCCGACTGATAAATGGCCGTTGCGAACTGCTGCGACTCGAAGAGGCTCTGCGGCTGGAGCGCACGTGCCTGTTTTCCGTTCACGATGCCGTCGGCGCGCTCGGTGACATTGAAGATGACGGCATGGGTGTGAAGTTGCGGCGCGGCATAGCCATCGACAGGCCGCGCGGTGTCGTGCTCGAACTTGGCGACGATGAACTGGCCGGTGGACTCGGCGGGCCGGTTACCGCCTATCCGGGCCTGCGTGTATCGTTCTAGCTCGCCGAGAGCGGTGCTCACCGCCATGCGGTGCGCTTCGCGCACTCGGCTGTCGCCGCCAACCAGAGCCGTCAGCGAAACCGACTTCGGAGCGCTGAAGGTCGCATCCCATCCGGCGCGGTGCTCGACGGGCGCGACGGTCTTTCCGTCCTCGGTCTTATATCCATGCACCTTATGATGACGAACCAACTGCTCGCCGGTAGTTGGGTGCTGGCCTTCGGAAAGCCGGTGGAACTCCTCCATGCCGACAGCTCCAGCAAGGCTGTACTTCTCGGCAAGCCGTCCTTGCCATTCGCCCTGCACGGTCTGTCCCTGACTCCAGTAACTTTGGTCCGGCGAGGTGAACTCCTGCCGGTGGTAGTTTTCGAGCTTGCCGGCCGAAAGGGCCTTCGAGATTTTGAGCATGGGTTAGTCTCCCAGCGAAAATCCGCTCTGAATGGACTCGGTGTTCTCTTCTGCCGTTTCTGGTTCTGCCTGTTTCTTTGCCAGAGTCTTTGGATCGAAGCCGAGTGCATCGTCGTCAAGCGGACGCGGCACAAAAGCCGGCTGCGTAGCCGGAATGTCGTAATAGGCGAACGAGAAACAGGCGACGTAGTTGCCGAGTTTCAAGAAGGCGTGGCGGTCGGGCAGGCCAGAGATTTCGGAGTCGAGTACTAACGGCTCAACCTGGCGTTCCAGAGTGAAGTTCTTGCCCGTGCGGCTGCCGTCGAAATGCGTCTGCCGCAGCCGCTCGATTTCAACTTTGCCGATGGCGCTCGATACCCACTCGGCGGCCTTCGGTTCCGTGGTTTTGAGGAAGATTTTTGTCGCCGGCTGCGACAGCATGACTTCGGCCATGTGGCCATAGATGTATTCAAGCTGTGCCTTACCCTGAAAGCCCAGCACAATCGGATTCTTCGATTTGCGGTTCTCGGTGATGGCCGTGTGGAGTTGCGGCAGACGCTGCAAGCTGGCCAACTCATCCAGCACGAACCAGACCGGGTTCTGGCCTTCTTTCGGCTCGTTCAAGAGACGCAAAACCAAGAGATCGATCCAGAGGCTATGCAAAGGACGCAATGCCTCGCGCTCGCTCGGTTTCGAGGTCAAAAAGATCCAGCCCTTCCGATTCTCGGACCATTCGGTTGCACTCCAACGATTCCGTGTTGTGTCTTTGCGCGGCAGCATCCGCAGGCTGTCGGCAATGAGGCCGAGCGAAGCCAGAACACCGTTGCGCTGCTGCTGCGCGCCCTTGGCAATCATGGTAGCCATCTCGGTGTTCTGGACACGCCGGTCGATCTCGTCGGGATTCGCCATCCACTCGACAAGCTCCTCGGGCGAAGGGCCGAAGGTCAGAAGATGAGCGAAAATCTTCTGCGGCGTCTCGGTGAAGAACTCCCCCTTTTTGTCAGTTGTCGGCTGGTAGAGCGAAGCCGCAATTGCCTTGGCCTCTGCCCGGCGGCGCAACTCTTCCGCTGGCCCCCAGTAAGGGCAGCGTGCGTCGAGAGGGTTGAGGATGATGTCGCCGCGCTTGCCGTCGTAAAACCGCTGTACGAACTCGCAGGCCGGGTCATAGACGATGGCCGAGTGATTTCGCTCCTGAATCTGCAAGAGTAGTTGCATGATGAGCCGCGTCTTGCCCGCGCCTGTATCACCCATCAACTCAATGTGCTGCCCCTCGGCAGTCCGGGGAATGCGCATGAGCTTCTTCGATTCGATTGTCCTGAAACCTACGCCGTCGCCCTTGACGGCGCGGTTGAATCCGGCGGGCGTGACGCGGATCGGGCCTTTGAGCAGCCGACCGTATTTCATTTCCCTAAACCGCTCCATGTCTTTGCGCGCGGCAAACGGCAGCACGCCGAATAACACGAATAGTCCAGCGAGCAGGGGCCAGCGAAACACTCCAACCGCTGCGTGACCTTGATATACGAACCGTTGGAGATAAGCATGAAGTGGTCCATTCCGGTAGTTCACTCTCCCTCCGCGAAAGAGTTCAATGAGACCGGCGGCGCGTGCGCTGGCAGTCAATTTAAGTGGCAGAGGCCGCCCATGGACCTGGGCGGTAATGCCTGCTTCCACGTCGTCTGCAACAGCAGGGCGGGTGTGCAGGTTACGGTCCGTGACCGAGAGAAGCTGGTACCGATCCGTTGGCCGGAATCCGGCCACTGCGCCCGATTGAAGATAGGGCCAGAGGTCGAAGCGTTCGAGCGGCGTCATGAACGCACCTATATAGATACGCAGAAATATTGCGGCCAGAATCAGCGTGAGCGCGATGGCCGCGTAGCTATAGATGGGAGCCTGCGGCGGCGTGACGATGGTTTCCCGGCGTCCCCAATGGGTCGTATTCATAGCTTTTCCGTGCTCCTTTCGGCATAGCTCGCGAGTGCGTCTTCCGCAGCTTTGCGTTTGTTCACCTTCACGTAACGGAGCATTTCCTTAAACTGTTCCGCGGTCATCTTGTCGCCGCGCAATAGTGGCTCAAGGGTGTTGACGAGCAACAGGCGAAGTGCAGCAATCTCTCCCATAGCTGCCAGAGACCGCAATTGGCGGTTGCCTGGGCCGATCTCTCGCAGCACCAGATCACGCAGCCATTCACCAACTGCTTTTCCTTCGGCCCCGGCAGCAGCATCCACGGCAGCGGCTTCGGTGGCTGTGAGCTTGGTGTTGAGTGAATTGTTGCGGCACTCGCGGCCTTTCACAGTGCCTTTGCGGCGCTTGATTTCGATGTCTAAAAGCGGCATACGAGCTGTCTCCTTTTGTCAAAATTGCGTGGAACTTATAAGTTCCTGCAATTTCGCAAGCTGTTCTGTTTCTGTTGGAACCAACTGGCTCCCGCAGGGAGCTAAACAGTTCCCTCTGAGGGGTGGAGTATCAAAAATTCTTCCGGCGCAAAGCGCCGTAGTGGTCCTGACGAGAATGCTGGCGGCATTCATGACTTCGATCCAGGCACAATAGCCGGTGAGTGAGCTGCCGATTGCGCCGTGGAAATGGGTTTCTTCGCTGGCTGCTCCGGGGCATCTGCAGCGGGCACCCGACGCACGCGCAATGTCGGCGTAATTTGCTGCGCTTCAGGAGTACGCAGAAATTCCTGGAAGTCCTTGTCCTTGGCGAAGACATAGGCAAGCGCCTGCTCAATCACATCGTCGGCAGATGCGTGGATGAATGCGGCGTACTGATCGACCATCAAAGCGGTCGCATCAGTTAATCGAATGGATGCGCTGACGTATCGGGTTTGGGTGACTTCAAGCAATGGCATATCGGTTCTCCTTCAACTGTGGAATCAAGCTGTATCGCGACGGACGATCATGCGCTGGGCTGTGGCTGCAATCTCTTGCGCACGTGCGGAGCAAAGCGCAGGGGAAATCTCAAAGCGGCGGCGGACTTCGAGCATGGTGATGATGTCGCCGATGGGGATGCCCTCGGCAAGCCAAAGGCGAGCCGAGGCGACATCGACAGTGCGCTGGGCGTAGTAAAGAGGATTGGACTTGTCGGCGCGGCGCGAAGCAAGCTCGCGTGTCAGTTTCGTTGCATCCACGCCGCGTGTGAGCTGCGAGCAAACCCAGGCCCAGTCTTCCTCGGAAGGCGAGTGCTTATTCGCCGGCGATTCGCATGTATTTGTCCGGAGGGGCAGCACGGAAGAGTCGACAAGATCGCCGAGCCGGAAGTCTCCGATACCGTAGGTGGCATCCGCTGGGTATTCGACTTTGACACGGTACGCGGGAGAATACTTCTGGTTCAGGAAACCGGGAACGCGCAGCACCCGGTTTCGGTCGGTGCAGGCGGGGTCGCCGCCGAAGGTGAGGGCGAGGATCTTCAGCGTCTGTTCCTGGCGCTCGAAATCGAAG
>JBAWFY010000624.1:0-1969 GCA_049592335.1 Occallatibacter sp. | reverse complement strand
GTTTCACTCAGTACAAATGGAAATCCACTTCGACGGTGATCATCACCGGAACCGGCGTCCGTCCATCCTTCATGGCCGGCTTGAACTTGTACTTGCGCACGGCCTCTATCGCCTTTTCATCCAATCCCATGCCCAAGGTGCGCAGCACATGGACATTCTGCGGGTTGCCCTGCGCATCTACGATTAAGGAAATGACGCAAACGCCCTGGTACTTGGCGCGGCGCGCTTCGTCGGAAAACTCGGCGTCAGGCTGGAAAATCGGGACCGGGGCTGCAATCCTGCCGCCCACCTGGAAGACTCCGCCGCCGTAATTCCCGCCGCTTCCCGGCCCCACGCCATTTCCATTTCCCGAGCCGAGACCGCCGCCCGAGCCAGTTCCCATGCCCGCCCCGCTGCCGGTTCCCGACGAGGCCAGCTGCACGTTCGCCGAGCTGTGTACGCCGATCATGGGCAGATTGTTGTCGGGTAGAATGAGTTCCTTCTGCACGTTAATCGTGGGTGGCTCCGGAAGCTTCGGCTTCTCAATCAACTGCGCCTGCGGCGGCAAGACGGGATCGGGTGACTTCTGCGGTAGCTTCCCCTTGTTGGCCTCGATGAAGCTGCGATCGCCGCCGCCGCCGCCGCCGCCCGCCTTGATTGGCGACTTGGGAGCGTTGTAGTCACTGATGTCGATATTCGTCCCCAGCAGTTGCGGCCTTACCGTCTCGATGACCTTCTTGCCCACGAAAAACAGCAGGAGGAGCAAAATCGTGCCGTTGACGGCACTGGAGATTCCGATGGCCCAGGGATTGGGCTTCACCGCCATCCGGTCGGGCACCGGAATGGGCTGAGACGTCAGTTCCAGCGGCGGCAGCTTCACGGGGAAAAACACGTCCTTCACGCTTTCCCACAAAACCGCCCAAATCGGCCTTTCGTCGAAGGCTTTCCCCAGAAAGGCATCGAGTTCATGGCCAGTCGCCGGCATTCCGCCTCCCTGGTCGTTCTTTTCTTCCGGTATCATTCGCTTGGGTTTGCCCTTGTCGCCGCCAGTGGGGGCTGCCGTCGCTGCCTGGGAGCTACCGCATCCCGCAACAGCTTCATGAATTCATTATGCTTGACTGCGCCCTTCGCTGTCTCGGCTAGGGGGTTAAACATCGTTGCTATCGAGGTTCAGCCTCCACAAACCTGTATGCGGCGCCAGCAGCACTTCTAGGAACAATAGACGCGCCGCCCGGCCACTTTGTTATCCGAAAATTTCCTCACCACGCCATTTACACTAGAAATGAACAAGTTCGCATCCGAAAACGGAGTATCGATGTCTTCTGCGCCGGAGTTGAAGGCGACGCTCACCCTTCCCCTCACCGCCTTCCCGATGAAAGCCAATCTGCCCCAGAATGAGCCGCTTCGGCTCAAGCACTGGGCCTCGCTCCGCCTTTATGAAGAGCTGCAAAAAGCCGGGATAGGCCGCCCCGTTTACCTGCTCCACGACGGCCCTCCCTACGCCAACGGACCCATTCATCTCGGCCACGCCCTCAACAAGGGCCTCAAGGATTTTGTCGTCAAATCCAAGACCATGGCCGGCTACAGCGCCCCGTACGTTCCTGGCTACGACTGCCACGGCCTGCCCATCGAAATCAAAGTCGAGGGAAAGCTCGGTCATAAGCGCGCCGAGATGCCGGTTTCGGCGATTTTGAATGCCTGCCGGGAATACGCACAAGAGTTTGTCGACCTGCAAACTTCGCAGTTCGAACGCATCGGCGTCTTCGGCCGTTGGGACAAGCCCTACAAGACGATGAGCCGGGACTACGAGGCGCGCACGCTGGAAGCGTTCTATGGATTTCTCGAAAACGGTTTCGTCTATCGTGGCCTCAAGCCGGTCTACTGGTGCATCCACGACCGCACCACGCTGGCCGAAGCCGAAGTCGAGTACGAAAACCACACCAGCCCCTCGATCTACGTGCGCTATAAGCTCACGAGCGATCCGGCGGAC
>JBAWFY010000623.1:0-1621 GCA_049592335.1 Occallatibacter sp. | reverse complement strand
GTCCTATCAACTCATCCAGACGCTGACGGCGCTCGAAAATGTGCTGCTGCCTTATGAATTGAACATGGAAGGCAGCGGCCTGGAGCCGGCGCGGCGTTTGCTTGGCGAGGTGGGACTGGGCGAGCGGATGGATCACTACCCTGTGCAGCTATCCGGCGGCGAGCAGCAGCGCGTGGCGCTCGCGCGGGCGTTTGTCACGGAGCCACCGGTGGTGATGGCCGACGAGCCCACGGGCAACCTTGACTCGGCGAATGGAAAGATCGTTCTCGATCTGCTGCTCGAACGCAATCGCAAAGCAGGAACCACACTGGTGCTGGTGACGCACGATCCTGAGATCGCCAGCCGTGCCGATCGCAAGATTGTGCTTAAGGATGGCGAGGTGGTGGAAGATACTCTCATCCAAAACCAGGAAAACAATGGCTAAGCGCGCGTTGGGATGGCGTCGCGCAGCGGCCATCGGTTGGCGCGACCTCAAGTCTTCCCCCGGCAAGTTCGGATTCGTGGTTCTGTCGGTTGCGGTGGGCGTGGCTGCATTGGTTGGGGTGCGCGGCCTGAGCGACAGTTTTCGCTCAACCTTGAATACGGAAGCGCGCTCACTGCTTGCGGGCGATCTGAGCGCGCGGATCTTTGGCGCGCCTACGCCTGAAGAGTCCGCCAAAATTGCCGCGATTGCCGGGCCGAACACCGGCATTCGCACCACGTGGGTCACAGACACAATCTCCATGGCGTCAGTGCCCTCGGCGCCCGCGCCCATTCTGGTTTCGCTCAAGGCCGTCGATCCGGCTTCGTATCCGTTTTACGGAACTGCGGTTCTTGCGCCATCGATGCCGCTCAGCGAGGCGCTGAAGGGCGACTCGGTAGTTGTATCCGACGAGTTTTTGATCCGGCTCAACGCGCATGTGGGTGACACGCTTCGCTTGGGAGGGCGCGACTTTCGCATGAGTGCGGTGCTCGAGCAGGAGCCAGATCGCATCAGCGAAACGGTGGGGATGGGACCGCGCGTGATGATTTCGCAGGCGTCGCTCGGAAGCACCGGTTTGCTGGGCTACGGCAGCCGTGCAACGCGGAGGCTGCTGCTGAAGCTGCCGGCGACGCCGCCACGCGGGGTTACGGCCGGCGCAGAAGCGGCGGCGGTGCGCAAGCAACTGGAAGCGGCGCTACCGGAAGCGCAGGTGATCGATTACCGCGAAGGCAATCCGGCGCTGACGCGTGGGCTCGACAATGCCACATCGATCCTGAGTCTCATTTGTCTTGTCGCGATGGTGCTCGGCGCGATCGGTGTAGCCATGGCGATGCATGCGCATCTTGAGCAGCACATGGACACGCTGGCGATTCTCAAAGCCCTCGGCGCGGACTCCCGCGATCTGCTGCGCATCTTTCTCTTGCAGACGCTTGGTCTCGGCGTGGCTGGCGGAGTGCTTGGCGTGGCCGCAGGCATCGGCGTGATGGTCGCGCTGCCCGCGGCGTTCGGCCCATTGCTGACCGTCCATCTACGATTTGGATTTCCTTGGCGGTCGGTGCTCGCGGGCATGGGAACCGGGTTGCTCACCACGCTGCTCTTCTGCCTGCTGCCGCTGCTCGATGTGCGCGGGGTGCGGCCGGTGCTGGTGCTGCGCAGACT
>JBAWFY010000622.1:0-3196 GCA_049592335.1 Occallatibacter sp. | reverse complement strand
CCCCGAAGTCGCGCTCAAAGTGCTTTCCGTGGTGGGCGCGCGATTGCGCCGGCTCGTGGGCATTATCGAAGAGCTGTCCTTCACCACGGTTCGCCAGAGACTCATCGCGATGCTGGTAAAGTTGGCGCACAGCGACGGCAAAGAGACGGAGCGCGGCATCGAGATCGTTTTGCCCGCGACGCATCAGGAGCTCGCAAATCAGCTCGGAACCGTGCGCGAATTGATTTCGCGCAATCTGATGCGTCTTGGGGCCGAAGGCCTTCTTGATGTGGATGCGCGCCAGATCGTGATTCGCGACCTTAAAGGCCTTAGCGCGCTGCTCGAATCCTGACCACTTCCGCCGTGCGCATCAAAGCTCCGTCGAGCCTTCCGGCGCGTGGACCCAGCGGTAACTTAGTCCAAACCAGGACCTGTCCGGCTCCGACGCATCAACATGCGGAGTCAACGCCCAAAGCCCGATGAGGGCGAGACCGACAAGATTAGGAAACAGGAGCGGCGCCAATGGCGGAGCGCCATTGACGAGCTTTTCCCAAATCGTGTGGCCCGGCTCGATCAGATTCGCCTGGAGATGAAACCAAAATCCGAGAACCCCCACAAGCGCCTGCACGATCATCACCACGAAACAGAGATCGAGAAAGCGGCGCGTCACGTTCATCACAAGCGGAACAATTAGGAAGCTTGTCGCAAATGCCGACGAGATCACGGGAATCCATTCTGTCCGCATGAAGAATCCATTCGATGCGTGATCGGTGAGCGAAAGCACGAAGTTTCCGAAGAATCCCCCTAGCGCAAGCAGAATCACCCAACGCGCCCAATCGGCGGATTTCACTTCAACCATGCGGTTCACGAGCAGAAGGAAGCCCAGGCCCGTGTACGCCAGCGGCGCGGCAAAGGGAGCTGCATAAGTGAGACTCATCAACGTGCGATCGAGAAAGAAGCGGCTCTCCAGGTGATAAAGCACTCCGGCCAATCCAACCAGAATCGATAGCCATCCGACAAGATAGCCCACATCGCGCCACGGCGAATGAAAGCCTCCCATCCAGCGCAACGCGATTAAAACTACGAGCACCACCGGCGCCACGATTGATACGTAGAGCGGAATGTACTCGGCCGGCTTGCCAAAATGATTCACCGAATGCGCGATTACAATATCGACGGAGAGAATCGCCAGATTCACGGTGACGAACAGTTCCACCCAGAGCGCCGGATTGTGCGCCCAGCGCAGTTTGGGATGTGCAACCACCCTCTGCGCGCGCGCGAGCCATTCACTTGCGGCCATGTTCCCTCCGCAATTCGCCTGCTTCATGCCGCAATTCGACGGTCTTGGCCAGCATTTCGTAGTTGCCGTGCCACTGCACAAAATCCGCGCCGCCCATAAACGCCCCGTGTTTGCTGGTGCGCCCGTCGTAATGCCACAAATTGAAATAGGTGAATTCGACCGGCTGCGTAAAGGGCTGGCCGCTCAGCGTGCCGTCCTTGCGCAGCCCGTCCATAATGTCCTTGGCGGCGAGAACGCGCGTGTTCGTATTGCCGATCACCTGCTCGGCCTGCGCGTAGACGCGATCGACGAGAGCCTGCGTATGGCATTGCGTGCAGACTTGCTTCATGTTGATCTGCGCTTGCAGATAATTAGGCCGGTGCGTGCTGACCGCATCTGCGAGATACCAGCTCAGCCTGTCCGACGGATTGTGTGTCACCTTCAAGCCATTGATGCCGCTCATGTGGCACGTGGCGCAGGTGGGCACGAACATGTCGCGCGTGGTGAGCGTGCGCGGGTCGGCACTAAGACGCAGAAGATTGCGCTGCGCCGCGAACATAATGCCGTGCTTGGACTCGTTGTAGATTTCGATCTGCGAGTGGTCCGGCCCCATGTGGCACTGGCCGCAAGTGGTGGGCAGGCGCGCCAGCTCCACTGAACTCGTGTGGCGCGAATGACATTCCGTGCAACTTCCGATCGTGCCGTCCTCATTGGGCTTGCCGATCGAGTGGCACTGCTCGCAGCCGCCGCTCACCGCCGTGTGGCCCTCCGGGCCGGCGAGCGGATTCGGCGGACGCTTTGTTCCGCCCGGCTGGAACTGCTCACTGAACGCGACCTGGTCCGCCGAGAGTCCTTTCTCGCCATACACAGCGGCCCAGCTTGGAGCCGCGTGGCGGCTGCGCAGAAACTCCTGGTACTGGTTTTCATGACAAGAGCGGCAATTGCCGGCGGTTAGATGTGCGCTGATCACAAATCCGTGATGATCGACCTTCTGCTGACCGGCTCCTGGCTGGTGGCAATCCAGGCAATTCACGCCTTTCTTCGCGTGAACTGACATTTCGTATTCGTGAACCACCGAATACTGCAATCTAGCATGGCACTCGGCGCATTTGCCGGAGGCGCGTACAAAATCCGCCGTGGGCTGCTCTGTCTCAACCTTTGGCCGCGCGCGGTTCACCAGAAACGCCGACACAATCAGCGCGAATGCAATCACGACTGCAACAAAAACGGAACGGAAGGACACTGGATCGACCCCGCTGATCTGGCTGGAGAACCACTCGCACGCATTCGCAAACGGAACAGTGGAAATGTAGCAGGCGCGGCAGCAGCCTGCCAAGACTTTCAGAATTGCACACCGCTCGCGAACATTCTCAGCAGACCGCCATTTCTTTGGGATGCGATCTGAGCTACGCGGTCACACATCGCCCGTGACCGGCCCGTCTACAATCCAGCGCGGGTCTTGAACTCGCGCGCACGGTCTCGCGCCACGGTCAGGTCTGTATGCTTCTGGTCTCTCAACCGCACGTTGAGCGCCCCGCCCGGCAGCGACGCCACCTCCAGAATCCACGAAAGATTCACGACAGTGCCCCGATGAATGCGCGCGAATTGCGCGGGATCGAGCTTTCGCTCCAACTCAGCAATCGTGTAGTCCACACAGTGGGGCTTTCCGTCGCTCACGGCGTACGTCAGTTTGTCCTCGGCGTAAAAATGGCTCACCCGGTCTAGATCGAGAAACCAAAGCCGATCGCCGAGACGCGAGGCGATTCGCGCCGGATACTCCTGCCGGGTCTGGCGAAGCGACTCCGCAATCTGGCCGAGCAGAAGCTGAAGGCCACGCTGCGCGGGCGGGCCAGACCCGGGTGGAGCAGATCCGCGCATGCGCTCCACTTTCGCCAGGGCCCGCTCCAGCTTCTCCGGATCGATGGGCTTGAGCAGGTA
>JBAWFY010000621.1:0-7967 GCA_049592335.1 Occallatibacter sp. | reverse complement strand
GGATTTGCCGGGGGAGGAAAGTCCGAACTCCGCAGGGCAGTGTGCCGGATAACGTCCGGGATGTTGGTTTGAAGACCAGCAGACGGCCAGTGCCACAGAAAACAGACCGCCTCGGCTACCCCTCCCCGCTTCTTCGGACCCGGCCGGAGGGTCTCCCTGGAAACGCAATACCCGTGTTGGCCCGGCTTGCCGGGTACAACCGTCGTTGCGAAAACTCCAGCGCCGGGGTAAGGGTGAAAAGTTGCGGTAAGAGCGCACCGCTCCGGCGGTAACGCCGGGGGCAGGGTAAACCCCACACGGAGCAAGACCAAATAGGGAGGGAAGCGTTCGCCAGGAGCCAGGCGGCGCTCGGCATCGGCCCGATGCCGTCAGGCGGCTCTAATTGCTTGAGGCAGTCTTTTCAGGCTGCTCCATGCAATTGCTGAAACCTCCGGGTAGGTCGCTGATGAACGTCCGCGGCAACGCGGCGTCTAGAGGAATGACCGCATAAAACAGAATTCGGCTTACGAGTCCTTTTGCCGAATTGAGAACGGCCCCGCTCAGGAGAACACCTGACGGGGCCGATCAAGTTTTCAGGGGGCTGCTTTACCATCAAATCATGCTGCGAGTGAAGCGATTGGAGGAGGGTGCGCGCGTGCCGGCCGTGGCGCATCCGGGCGAGGATTTGGGTTACGACGTGTTTGCGCTGGAAGGCGTGGTGCTGGCGCCACGGGCCACCAAGAAAGTGCGCACGGGAATTGCTGTCGAGACTCGGCACCCTGAGACCGGTGCGCCGCTGGGCCTGCTGGTGCGCGACCGCTCGTCGATGGCGGCGCGGGGGCTTGCCACAACGGGCGGCGTGATCGATGCCGGTTACCGCGGCGAGGTCCTCATTGTGATGACCAACCTGGGGGATGCGGCCGTAGAACTCCAGGCCGGCGAGAAAATTGCGCAGATGGTTCCGGTACCTGTTCTCACGGGTCCAGTCCAAGAGGTTGAGACGCTGGAAGCGTCGGTGCGCGCGGCCAAGGGATTCGGAAGCTCAGGCAAATAGAGAATAGCCAGTACGGAATAGTGGGCAGGCCATTATGCCGGTGCGCAATGGTGGCTGCCGCCGGAACCTCGCTTCGAGCCCGGACGTATCATTAGAGCGGGACCATGCCTCTTAAAGAAGCCTTCAAACTCGCGCTTGAATCGCTGTGGGCGAACAAGCTGCGCAGCATTTTGACGCTGCTCGGCGTGATCATCGGCGTGGCCTCGGTGATCATGGTGGTGACGCTGACCAACGGCGCGAAGCAGTTTGTGACGTCAAAGGTGAACACGTACGGCGCGTCGGTGATCACCATCGGCAAGATGCCGCAGACCTTCATGACGGTCGATGAGTACCTTGCGTTCCAGAAACGCAAAGACGTCACGTACGACGACTACCGGGCGATTCTTTCTGATTGCAAGTCCTGCGTCTCGGTAGGCGCGCAGCGGCAGAACGGCAGTGGAAACGTGGTGCTAGGCACGCGATCGACGACAGACACGCAGATCCACGGCTGGACGTGGACGATGCCCGCGCTCTCGAATGAGGACATTGCGGTGGGGCGGTCGTTCACCGAGACGGAGGACACGCATTCGGCGCACGTGGCGATCGTGGGCTCGGATATCGAGGACAAGGTGCTGGGGCCGGGCGATCCGCTGGGGAAAGAGATTCATGTCGACGGAGTGCCATACACGGTGATCGGCGTGGCCCAGACCCAGGGCAAGATGTTCGGGCAGAGCCTGGATAACTGGGTGTCGATTCCGCTGACCACGTTTATTGAAAGGTACGGCGCGAACCAGAGCCTGACAATCTATGTGGACGCCGGGGGTGGGGGCGCGGTGATGGAGAGCGTGATGGACGAGCTGCGCACGCTGATGCGGGTGCGTCGGCATCTGGCGCCGGGTGAGCCGGATGCATTCACCATTGATTCGAGCGCGACGTTCCAGAATCTGCTTGGGAATGTTCTGAACAATTTCGGCGCGGTGGTGGCGGCGATCGCAGCGATTTCGCTCGTGATCGGCGGCATCGTCATCATGAACATAATGCTGGTTTCGGTGACGGAGCGGACGCGCGAGATCGGCGTGCGCAAGGCGCTGGGTGCGCGGCGCAAGGATGTACTGATGCAGTTTCTGATTGAGGCGGCGGTTTTGGCGTTGATTGGAGGTGTGCTGGGCGTAGTTATGGGCGTTGGCTTGGCGAAGGCGGTCACGCTGGCCATTGGATTTCCTTCGGTCGTGGCTTTATGGTCGATTGCGGTGGGGTTGTTTGTCGCCACGGCCGTGGGTCTGTTTTTCGGTGTCTATCCCGCGCACAAGGCGAGCATGTTGGATCCGATTGCGGCATTGAGAGCTGAATTGTGAAATCCACCGGTCAATCGCGGGAATCTGTGAAGATGGCGCTGGATACGCTGCGCAAGAACAAGATGCGCTCCGGGCTGACCATTCTCGGCATTTTGATCGGGATCGCGACCGTGATCCTCATCTCCTCGGCGATCAACGGGCTCAACAGCAATATCAGTGATTTTGTGAGCTCGCTGGGCACCAACGACCTCTACATCTACCACTTTGAGCCCTGGGGCCATAGGCCGACGACCGAAGAGTTGAATCGTAAGAAGCTCACCTACGAGGATGGCGTGGCGCTGCGCGTGCTGCCGCATATTGTGGCGGTGGACCCCGAGCAGACATATCAGAACTATCAGCTCGGCGTGGGCAATGTATCGCTCAAGCACGGTTCGCACAAGATCCAGAACACCATTCTGTATGGCTCGACTACGTATGTGGCGCAGGTGGATAACGTGAATATGCTGGAAGGCCGCATGTGGACCGAATCGGAGGAGCAGCACCGCGAAAATGTAGTGGTTCTGGGACACGATGCCGCTGCCGATCTGTTTCCCGGCGAGGACCCGATCGGCAAGGATGTGGAATGCGAAGGCGACGTGTTCACCGTGGTCGGAGTGCTCGATCTGCAGCCCCAGCCGTTCGGAAGCGGGCGCAACACGCAGGACAACTCAGCATATTTTCCGCTGGAAACCTTCCGCAAGATTCATCCGGAGATCACCGATTTCTGGATCGAACTGAAGTACGACGATCCGAAGAACCGGCAGCTTGTGACTGAAGAGGCGCGCGAATTGCTCCGGGTGCGGCGCAAGCTGCACGCCGACCAGGACGATAACTTCGCCATCTTTAGCCCCGACTCGCTGACGCGGCTTTGGAATCAGCTTACAGGTGGGCTTTTTCTCTTCATGGTTGCGGTGTCGTGCGTGGGATTGATGGTGGGCGGGGTGGGCGTGATGAACATCATGCTGGTGAGCGTGACAGAGCGGACGCGAGAAATCGGCGTGCGCAAGGCGATCGGCGCGACGAAGAGAAATATCCTGACGCAATTCACACTGGAAGCCGTGACGTTGTGCATGGTGGGCGGACTTTTGGGAATTTTGACGGGCGCGCTGCTAACGCTGATTCTGCACTTTGCCGTGTCATTTCTGCACGCGGCGCTCTCACTAACCTGGGTACTGATTGCTTTTGCCGTTTCCTGCATGATTGGTTTGATCTTCGGCATTTATCCAGCGTGGAAGGCTGCGAACCTGGACCCGATTGAGGCGCTGCGGTACGAATGAAGCAGGGAACGAGGGATCAAGAGGCAAGCGCCCTTGCGCCCGCGAATCGATTGCGACTTTCATCGCGCCGCCAGTCTCGATTGCTCTATCCTTAGAGAAACCCATCCCAACAAGAAGGGCTGAAGCATGGGGCATGGTTCTCAGGAAATTGCGCAATGAAGGAATCGAAGCATGCGAAGTATCTCTCCTCCGACACCAGCAGGCCACCGATTGCCTTGATCGATAGGTTGACGAAATGAGTCTTCCTGTTTTCTTGTTCCCCGCCGCGGCGGATTCCCTTGTTCCCTTGTTCCCTGCATTCGTCATGCCACACATCTTGGCTCGGGCAATTGAAATCTTGACGACTGTGCTGGCCGCGGCCGGGATAGGCTATTTTCTTGCGAGCATAGTGGCGGCGCGGATTTTTCTTCGCGAGCGGCGAGCGGCGAAAGTTGAATTTGCGCCAGGCGTCAGCATTCTCAAATCTCTCAAGGGGCTCGACCCCGGCATGATGGATGCGTTCCGCAGCCATTGCCGGCAGAGCTACGCAGGCGAGTTCGAGCTGCTGTTCGGCGCGAGCTCGCTCGACGATCCGGCCGCGGCGGCGGTGAAGGAACTCGTAGCCGAGTTTCCCGAATGCGCGATCCGGCTCATCGAGTGCCCCGAGCGGCTGGGCACGAACGGCAAAGTGAGCACGCTTGTGCAGCTCGCGCGGCAGGCGCGGTACGATGTGCTGCTGATCAACGACTCGGACATTACAGTGGGGCAGCATTATCTGGAGCGCGTTATAAGCTGCTTGGCGCCCGCGGATGCGCCAGCGGCTAAAGCCCCTTCCGATTCGTTCGAGCCAGATGTACGGGCTGAAGCCCGTACCCTTCACAATGCCGGAGAAGCGCCAGTGGGCCTGGTGACGGCTCTCTATCGCGGGCGGGCGCACGGGGCATTTTGGCGTGGCGGCGGCCTGGGCTCGCGGCTTGAGTCGCTGGGCATCGCTACGGATTTCATTCCCGGCGTGCTGGTTTCAAAGTGGATCGAGGACGGATTGCACTACGGGCTGGGCTCCACGCTCGCAGTGCGGCGGGAAGCGCTCGAAAAGTCAGGGGGCCTGCTGGCGCTGGTGGATCAACTGGCCGACGATTACGAGATGGGCACCCGCGTGGCGCACGCGGGCTATCGCGTGGCGCTGAGCGCAGAAGTTGTCGAAACCAGCGTGCCGGCTTACGACTGGCGCGGCTTCGTCGATCACCAGTTGCGCTGGCTGCGCACCGTCCGGGACGCGCGGCCAGCCGGATACATAGGGCTAGTTTTTACGCACGGTTTCGCATGGGCGCTCGTGAACGTGCTGGCGAGCGGATTGAGCCCGGTGAGCCTGTGGCTCCTGGGATTGAGCTTCTTTCTGCGGCTGGCGCAGGCCATGACCGTGGGCGCCGAGGTGCTGGGCGATCACGATGTGCTTGCGTACTTGTGGCTGCTGCCACTGCGCGACGCGATTGCCATGGGCCTATGGGTAGCAGGCTTTGCCGGAAACACGATTGTGTGGCGCGGCGAACGGTTCGCATTGAAGGATGGCCAACTCGTGAGTACCGAGCGGACCTAATCGTTCGCCATGGCCGCGTCGGCCTCTTCCAGGGCGCGGATGGCTTCACAGTCGAAGCTAAGGCACGCGCCCAATGCATTGAAATTTTTGTCCCATAGCGGGCGCTCTTCCGGCGCGAGCGCGGAGAGCGCATAGCTTGACGTGCGCAGGATTTCGTACCAGATGTTTTGCGCTTGCCAGAGATTGAGTTCGAAGGGCAGCTCCGCGAAGGTGCGGGCAAGCTGCAGCGCGCGATCGAGCATCTCGAGCGACCCCGAAGACATTTGCAGCCCCACCATGGCGCGCTTCATGCGCTGATCGGCAATATAAGTGAGCGTGGCGCTTTCGAGCGGCACCTGGTCGGACTTGGCTAGGGCGAGGAAGGAGCGCATCTGCGCCACGTCGACGGGATCGATCTCGAGCACGCGCCGCAGGCCGGCGTTGATGGCAAAGCCGGCGGCGAGCGTGAGCGCGGGCGGCTTGGGGAGGCCCGCGTGTGCCAGGTAGTGCAAGAGGCTCGCGTGATCCTGGTAGATGGTGGTGAGCGAGCTCTCGATGTCCCAGAGCGTGGAGTTGAGGATGAACTGCACGATGCGGCGCTGCTCGTCGGAGAAGAGCGAAGTGAGCGAGTAGTCGGCGTGGCCGTAGAAGCGGTCGAGCAGGCGAATCACCTCAGGGAAGTCCGCGCGCTGCACGTGGCCCGCGGCTGCGGCTGAAAACGCCTCAAATGCGGCGGCTTCGGCCCGGCTGTAGGCCCTGACGGCCGCGGTGATGTTCTGATCGCCGAAGTGGAGAACCGCGAAAGAAAATTCCTGCGCATGGCCGGTGATGGAACTTGCCGCGTGCACGCGGCCGAGCGCCAGGCGGCCGCGGCCGGAAGTGTGAATCTCGTAGGAGATGCGGCGCATGCGGAAACAAAAGAGCTCCGTTTCATCGGCAAACGTGGAGAACACCGAACTGATGGCATAGTGCGCGGCGACCTGCTCGAGATGCAGCATCTGCGTGGAGACGCACTTTTGGTAGATGAGGGCTCCATCCCCGGCGGCGGGATCGTTGGAGCGGGCCTGGGCCAGGCGCGCGAGAAATGCCGGCTCGAGCGGCGCAGCCTGCGCCCCGAAGATCTGGCTGGCCAGCTGCAGAACGCGCGCCGCGTAGGAGATGATCTGCACGGTTTCAATACCGGAGATGTCGTCGAAGAACCAGCCGCAACTGGTGTACATCAGTTGCGCGTGGCGCTGCATCTCCATCAGTTCGATGGCGCGCACGCGCTCCTCTTCACTGAACTGATGCGCCTGATGCGCGGCGAGGAAAAGATCGACGGATTCCGTGCCGCGGTCGAGCACTACATGAATGTAGGCGTCGCGCGCGGCCCACACATCGCGAAAGAGCCTGGCGCCGTGCTGTTCGGTGAGTGGGATCAAGGCATCGCGCAGCTCGTCAAGGGCCTTGCGCAAGGGGGCACGCCACTCCTGGGTCCAGCCCGCTCTTCCGCCGTTGCAACCGCAGTTGGAGCGCCAGCGCCCCACGCCATGCGCGCAGCTCCACGAAGTGTTTTCCGCAATCTCGCACTCGAACTCGGGCGGGAACTGCTCGAGAAATGCGGCGTAGTTGGTGAGCTTGACGGTCTTGTCCTGTTCGAGCAGGCGCATCGCATAGGCCAGAGCCATCTCGCCGTGCTTGTGATGGTGGCCGTAAGATTCGCCATCCGTGGCGATGTGCACCAGTTGCGGCTCGGCGCTGTCTTTGAATCCGGCTTTGAGACGCGCCACAAAGTTGTCGCCGGAGTCGAGCAGGCGCTCAAAGGCGACGGCGCGCGATGCGGGCCCGTTGTAGAAGAAGACGGCGATGGATGCGCCGGAGGCGAACCGGACCAGATACGGGCGCGTGGTGTCCACCGTGGCGTCGGGCGTGTCGATCCAGTGATTTTCTTCGGCGCCGTCGCCGTCTTTCTTGAGAGGACGAATGCGCTTGGACTGGTGCGGGGCGAGGATAGTGAAACGAATGCCGTTTTCGGCAAGCGCTTCGAGCGTGGCGTTGTCGGCGGCGGTCTCTGCCAGCCACATGCCCTCGGGCGGCTCGCCGAAGCTTTTTTCGTAATCGGCAATGCCCCAGCGGATTTGCGTAGCCTTATCGCGCGCGTTCGCCAGCGGCATGATGACATGGTTATAGACCTGCGCCAGAGCGGAGCTGGGGCCGCGGTAGCGCTGGCGGCTGCGGGCTTCGCCTTCAAGAATCATGCGATAGGTGCGCGGGGCATTCTCGCGGAGCCAGCTCAGCAGCGTAGGGCCGAAATTAAAGCTCATGCGCGCGTAGTTGTTCACGATGCGCATGATCTGGTTTTTGACATTGACCACGCGCGCCGCGCCGTTGGGCGCGTAAGATTCGGCGCAGATGCGCTCGTTCCAGTCGTGGTAGGGCGCGGCTGTGTCCTGCGTCTCGACAGCCTCCAGCCAGGGATTTTCCCGCGGAGGCTGATAAAAGTGGCCGTGAATGCAGATGAAGCGCTTGGCAGGAGCCATGGAGGATTCCGACTGCGTGCGTGATGCGGACGCTGTCGCTATTGTACGGCGGTGGCGTGGAGCTAGCGCGTCGAGCGCCCGGCAGGCTCGGTCTTCTTGGCGAGATCGCAGGCGCGCCACAAATACCAACTGGCCACGGAGCGGTAGGGCGCCCAGCGCTGGCCGCGGCGAAAAACCTGGTCAGGCTTGGGCAGGTCGGCGGCTTCGAGCGGGCGTGATTTGGGGACACGTTGGAAGGTCAACGCGAAGCCCTTGCGCACGCCGTAGTCG
>JBAWFY010000620.1:0-1518 GCA_049592335.1 Occallatibacter sp. | reverse complement strand
CTCAGATGGTGCAGGAAGCGAATACCGTAAGCCATTTCCAAAAGGCCGTGCTCAAGATAGGTGACTATCTTATCGTCCTTGCCGTAGCTCTCGTAGTGTTAATTCTGATCGTCGCACTTTTCCGAGGCGATAAGGTTCTGACCACCTTGGAATTCTGTCTGGTGCTCCTGGTTGCCGCAATCCCGGTAGCCATGCCCACGGTGCTCTCTGTAACCATGGCGGTCGGTGCACGGCTGCTGGCGAAGAAAGAAGCGATCGTCACTCGATTGTCGGCGATTGAAGAACTCGCAGGCGTGGATGTGCTGTGTTCGGACAAGACCGGTACGCTCACGCAGAACAAGTTGACGCTGGGCGATCCCTTCACCCTGAATGACATTACACCGGACAACGTTATCCTCTGGGCCGCGCTCGCGTCGCGAGCCGAAGATAAGGACACGATCGACCTGGCAGTGATCGGTGGCGTGAAGGACTCGAAGACGCTGAAGAGCTTCACGGTACTTCACTTTCAACCCTTCGATCCGGTGCATAAACGCACCGAAGCCACCGTTAAAGGAACTGACGGCAAACAATTCTTTGTGACCAAGGGAGCTCCGCAGGCGATTTTGAAACTGGCGACCAACGCAGATGAGGTCAAGGTCGCAGTTGAGAACGCCATCAATGAATTTGCGGGCCGCGGTTTCCGCTCGCTGGGCGTTGCGAGAGCCGACGAAGAGGGCAAGTGGATATTCGCCGGCATGTTGCCGCTGTTCGATCCGCCGCGCGAGCAGGCAAAGGCGACTATCGCGAGCGCCCGGCAGATGGGCGTGGATGTAAAGATGGTGACAGGTGATCAGATCGCCATCGCCCGGGAGACTTCGAGACAACTCGGATTGGGCACGAACATACTGGATGCAGGCGCCCTGGGCGACACGAAGAAGCAAGAGTCACCCCAAACCGAGGAGGCCATCGAAAAGGCCGACGGATTCGCGCAGGTATTTCCCGAGCACAAGTACCACATCGTCGATATTCTTCAACGGCGTGGCCACATCGTGGGCATGACTGGTGACGGTGTCAACGACGCTCCCGCGCTCAAGAAAGCCGATTGTGGAATCGCTGTCTCGGGCGCCACGGACGCCGCGCGGGCAGCGGCATCGATCGTACTCCTCACGTCGGGCTTGTCGGTCATCATCGATGCAATCAAAGAAAGCCGCCGCATCTTCCAGCGGATGAACAGCTACGCCATTTACCGCATTGCCGAGACGTTGCGCGTTCTGTTCTTCATGACGCTCGCAATTCTGGTGTTCAACTTCTATCCGCTCACTGCCGTCATGATCGTGATGCTGGCGCTGCTCAACGATGGAGCCATCCTGTCCATCGCTTATGACAACGTCCTCTACAAGAACAAGCCAGAGTCTTGGAATATGCGGCTTGTGCTTTCGATCTCCACTGTACTCGGAGTCATCGGGGTTGCCGCTGCGTTTCTTCTCTTCTATCTCGGTGAGCGAGTCTTCCACATGGACCGCTTGCACATCCAGACAT
>JBAWFY010000619.1:0-3265 GCA_049592335.1 Occallatibacter sp. | reverse complement strand
GACTTAAGTCGCTGCCTGGAGGCGGTCACACGCCTACGCTCGAAGCATTGGGAGGTTTTTCAGGATGAATTCCACGACTACGCTGCGCTCGATCGCGCTTGAACACCCGGCGACGATTCCAGTCTTTGAACACTTTCAAATGGATTATTGCTGCGGCGGAAACCGGCCACTGGGCGAAGTGTGCAAAGAAAAGTGCATCGCCGCGGAGATGGTGCTGGCTGCGCTGCATGAAGCTGTCGATCGCCGCCCCGCGGAAGACGACCTCAGCGGCGCAACGTCTGCCGAGTTGATCCGGCATATTGTTGCAACGCATCACGCGTTTGTCCGCAGCGAGCTGCCGCGGCTCAAGAAAATGGCCGGGAAAGTGGCGGCGAAGCACGGCCCGATTCATGTGGAAGCCACATTCATCGAGCGCAATCTCGAGCAACTGGCCGAAGAGCTGCTTTTCCATCTCGATAAAGAAGAGCGCGTCCTGTTCCCCTACATCGAGCAACTGGAGCGGAGCAAGGTGGAGAATGCCGTGCCGCCCTCGACGTGTTTCGGCTCGGTGGAGAGTCCGATTCGGCAGATGATAGCCGAACATGAAGGCGCGGCCGGACTGCTCCAGGAGATGCACGCGGCGACGCGCGGATTTACTCCCTGGGCGGGCGCATGCCCCACGACTGCGGGCCTTTACTATGGGCTGAAAGCCTTCGAACGCGATCTGCACCGGCATGTGCATCTGGAGAATAACTTGCTCTTCCCGCGCGCGATCGCGATGGAACAGCAGATGCTGACGGCCCATTAGCGATTTGCCGCTGCTGGCCGGAGCCGCGCCGGTTCGAATCTAGGGACGCGCCGCGCTGGGCAGCACGGCCAGCACTCTGCAGCGATGCTTATCGGCGGCGCTCCAGGCCAGCGGCATCTCGCTTTCCATGCAAGCGCAATCGCCGGTCTCGAGCACCTCGTGCATGGCTCCCGCGTCGAGGCGCAGGCGGCCTTCGAGCACGTAAAGGACGGCGCCGGTCTCTTCGAATGCGTTCATGGCCACGGTGGATCCCCCCGGCGGAAACTCGATGACCTGCGCGACCAGGCGGAAGCCTTCGCCTTCGGAATTCAGCGGCGTCACCTTCATGGGTTCCATGCCGCGGCCGTTTCCCTGAAGGTGCACCTTGCGTGTAACGGAAAGCTTGTGGCGGGAGGGCTCGCTGAAGAAGTAATCCATGCCTACGCCATAGACGCGCGCGATGGTGGCCAGCGTGGGCAGAGTGGGGATCATGCGGTCGGTTTCGAGTTTTGAGAGCAAGGCGCTTGAAAGCCCGGTTTCCGCGGCCAGACGGGAAAGTGTGAGCCTCTTATGGTTGCGCAACGAACGCAGCTTGAGACCGATGCAATAGGACTCCAAAAACCACTGGGCGTAGGAAACTGCCTTGGACATGGCGAGCTCCGATAAGATGTTGGCAAGCCTGTGAATCAGTCTACGCCAACGGGAGAACGCCCGCCGCAAAGACACAGGCTGGATTTTGCAACCCGTTTCTTCCCGAAGCGCATCGGATAGAACAGGGCCCATCCCTCTGCGCAGAGAGAGACCTGCATGCCGACAAGCACCATTTCCACGCACACAATTCCTTCTTTGATTCTTCGATCCATTTACACGGTTGTTGCGGCGGCCGCGCTGTGTGTGGCGGGAATATGCGCCGCGCAGGCCAAGCCGGCCGCGCCAGGTCCCGGCCCTGATGAACTCGTGCTGAGCAACGGCGATACATTGCACGGCAAATTCGTGAGCGAAATCTCCGGCAAGGTCACCTTCCAGAGCGATGCGCTGGGCGATGTCACGCTGGGTTGGGACAAGATCAAGGAGATGCACGTGACCGAGAGCGTCGGCGTGCTCGACGGGCGGGTGAAAACGCGCGGCAAGCATCGCAACCAGCAGATACCGGTCGGTGCGCTCGACGTGCAGAATGAGGAAGTCGATGTTCACACGGCAAACGCTGCGGCGCCGTTGGTCATTCCGGAGAAAAGCGCGCTGTACGTCATGGACAGCGCGACGCTCGACAAGCAGATGAATCACGAGCCGAGTTTCTTTGCAGGCTGGAACGGAGCGGCAAGCGCAGGCGCGACGATTGTGTCCGCGACGGAAAACCAGTACACCTTTACGGGCACGGTTGGCCTGGTGCGAACCGTGCCCACGGTAAGCTGGCTCGACCCACGCAATAAGACAAGCGTCGCCGTCAACGAATCGTACGGCAAGATCACGCAGCCGGCTTATACCTACATAGGGACTGGTGGACCCACTCCTGTTCCCTCGGTAGTGACGGAATCGTCGATCACGCACGTCGCGGCGGAGCGTGACGAATACTTCACATCGCGCGTCTACGCGCTGGGTGAGGTCAGCTTCGATCACAACTTTGCGCAAGAACTCGCATTGCAACAGATTTTCGGCGGGGGATTCGGGTGGACGGCGATGAAATCGCCCAAGCATGAGCTCGACCTGACGGGCACTGTGCAATACGAAGAGCAAAGGTTCTTTCCCGGGTCTGGGAGTGCGAACCAGAATCTGATCGGCTCAACGTTCGCGGCGAACTACGTTTTGAAACTGAAGCGGCTTACCTATACGCAGGCGCTCGCCCTCATTCCTGCATACAACCGGCCAACCGCCTACTCTGCCGCGGAAACCGACTCACTGGCTTTTCCGACCTACAAGAATCTTGGTTTTAGCGTGGGAACGATCGATACCTATCTGAACGACGCGCCGTTCATCGGCACGGCGACGAGTCCACCGACCAAGCCCAATTCATTTCAGTTCACGACGGGCTTGACGTACGCATTCAAATCGAAATATTGAGAAACTGCCGGTAGTTCGCGCAGGCACCGGACGCGGCTGCACAGAGCGCACCCGCACCCCCCACCCGCGCCCGCGGTGACGGGATCACATCGTTTCGAATCACCTCCTGTGACGCGCAGCCCCTGCCGCTGTTACACTCCCTCTTCAGGCATTTCTCGAGGAACTTGCTCGCCCTCCGGAGGCTCTCGTGTCTCAACCGCAGCCAACCGCGTTTCGACCCTTCGTTGCGCCCGATGAGGCCCCTCCCGAATTCACGCTCCGCGCGATTCTTCTCGGCTCGTTTTTTGGATTGGTCTTTGGGGCAGTGACGGTCTACGTTGGCCTGCGCGCCGGGCTCACGGTCGCCGCTTCGATTCCTATCGCGGTACTGTCGATCAGCATTCTGCGCGCCTTCGGCAGATCGTCGATTCTCGAAAACAACATCGTTCAAACCACCGGCAA
>JBAWFY010000618.1:0-1827 GCA_049592335.1 Occallatibacter sp. | reverse complement strand
GTGCTGTAAATCAGCGCCGTTCCTGTGCTGTTGAGCTTGGCCACGAAGGGATAGAAAGACAGCTTATCGCTCAGAGCCGTGGTCTGAAAAGCTCCCGCAGTGGTCGGGAATCCAGACATTGCGGTCCCTGTGACATAAGCGTTTCCTGCACTGTCGACGGCAAGTGCTACCTGATTCTCATTGCTGCTCGGCGCCAGTAAAGTCGAATAGTTCAGAATCGGGTCGATGATAAGCGGCTTCGCGTGATCGTAGTTCCCGAGAGTGAAGCTCACAGTACGGCCGGCCGAGATTTTGAAGGAGCCTCGAACAGGCCGATCATTCCCTTTGGCGTCTGGCTGATAGATTTCTGGCGCGTGGAAAGTGATCGGATCCCCGTGGGTCGTCGCAATCAGATTGCCTTGCGGGTCGAGCGTAAGTTTCTGCGCACCATCAAGACGAAATCTGATGGCTGCAGGATCGGCCCCGGGCGCTAGCTTGAAATCGAACTCCAGGCGTTGCTCTGCTCCGTAATACTCCAGATCGATGCCGGGGTAAACCTGTGCATACCGCACGCGGGCAAAGGTGGGAATCGAAGTGCGCCAGTTTGCTGGATTGTTCCCAATGAAATAGTTGGCCGTACCGGGCAGTGGTTCCTTGCCTTCAATACGGGGAGATGGATTGGCACCGAGGAGCCTCATGCGCAGCATGTCGGTCGCGACCGGCTTGGAAGGATGGCTCGCAACGCGCCGCAGAGCGTCACCTCGACCCGCTGCTGGCCCAGCAAATAGAAGATCTGCCTCGTCTTTGCGGAAAGCAACCGAAAAACCGGCTCCCCGGCCCAGGAATCCGATGCTAGGGTCAGCCTGTCCATGGTTCTCTTCGAAACTCAGAGGTAGCGAAGATTGCTTCGGCGTGAGGGAGGGTTTCCCATTGATAAGAGGCGGCGCCGCGATCGCCACATGAATGGCAGTCGCCACGAAGGCAAAGAAGAAGGTTCCGCCCGCCAACAGCGCTCTCAAACATCGCGATTGACCGAGTGTGGTCATCATCCCTTGGATCGAATTTGGCGCCGTGAACCCTACCCAAAATGGATCTTTGTCGTTTCCCGCTGAGATCCTAATGCGGGGGAGAAAGGCCCCAGAGCAAGGCGCGGGGGCACCTAATGTGGTGGATGAACTTGTTTCATCAAAGTCCCGGGCTAAACGCCAAAGAGAATTCGATTCCTGCGTCGAGCGTCCCAAAACTAGCGTTTTACCGACGTAGCACGCTCCCTTTGCAGCCTCGCACCTTCCGCATCCCCACTCAATTCCAATAAACGTGCCAACCACGCAGCTAGAGATGGTGCAACAGCACTATCCCGGGATAGGTGCTGAGCTTCCAGTACGCGCTGGTAATACTGTGGATATTGAGCGTTGCATTTCTTGAAATGGCCACCTTCCATTTCAAAAAGGTCAGGGATATCAATCGCATTCAAATGATGGTGAACCGCGATTTGTAGACCTACTCCGCCCAAGTGGAGAAGCTCAATGTTGTCGCCATCCGCGCGGAATATTTCGTTGAGACGTTCTTTTCTGTAATCTTCAACGCGGACTTGAGTTGCTGCAACTCCGAAATTCGTTACCAAAACGATCAGTGTGGCCCGGTAAGGTTCGACGATGTCCTCAGCGCTCACTTTCGTGCCAAATCCGTCTGGTACTTCGATCCGCTGCAGTATTTGCGGCGGGTGACCAGAAGAACCAATAAGACGAATATGAGAAGCTACCTCATCTCCCTGTCTCGTCGTCCAAGAAACCACATATATCTCCTTTGGACCAGACAAACGGACGCAGTCAACTGAAGCGGCTATAG
>JBAWFY010000617.1:0-2863 GCA_049592335.1 Occallatibacter sp. | reverse complement strand
GCGGAGATGCCATCTTCTGCAGACCGTACATCGTACCCAAGCTTGTCGAATACAAGCGAAAAAGATTCTCGCAGCGACGGCTCATCGTCTACGACAAGGAGTCGCGGTCCTGTATTTGGCATTTTTCACCTCGGGAAACCGCCGCTTGCAGAGGCGGGGGATTGAAGGGAGTATTCCATGCTTGGAATCGGAGAACTGTTCAATTCTGTACAGGCTTGGAGCTTTAGATCGGGCGGTGCGGACAAGGCAGCGCTTCTCTGAGCATCGCGCGTTTGGAAATGCCTCCACAAACGAAAAGCGGCGGAGCCGGCTGGTTCCGCCGCTGGTTGTCGAACTGCTGTCCGATCGGGCAGCTACGCGTTAATGCCGGTCGCCGCCGTCATGTCCGCCGCCACTTGGAGCTGCGTGCGAAGCTGTTGCGTGTGAAGTTGTTGCGTGAGACGCCGGGGCACGGGAAGCCTTGGCGGGCGATGAGCGCGGGGCACTGTTACGTGCAACTACCGCATGGCCTGCGTTGGGACGGTCGCCGCCGGAATGAGAAGCCACTGCCCTGTTTTGGACCGCCCCGCCGTGGGCAAAACTGCTGCGATTGGCCGCTGCGCCGCCGCCGCCGTGATAGCGTCCGCCGCCATCGTTACTGAAGCGATGGCTGCCCCAGCCGTGACCGTAGCCCCAGCCGGCCCATGGGCCCATGCCCAGGAAGATGCCGTTGTAGAAGTACCCAGGCCCGTAATAGCCCATCGGCGCGCAGGCGTAGGGTGCATAGTCGTAGTAACCGTATCCACAGCTTGGTTGAACGCCGATGTCAATCACAACCTGCGCTTGAGCCGCTGGCGCCAGGGCCAGGCCGGCGACGAGTGCCGTCGTACCGAATAGAATCTTGATTCCACGCATGTGAGACTCCCTTAAAGTATCCGCGGTTGCTTTGGCTGGGGTGGGATGCTTTGACGCCGTAAAGATGAATCCGGCAACAGCAGCCTACATAAGGGGCTGAGTCAGCACATGAATCCCCATTACTTGATAGGGGCCGTCATTTGTCTACCCTTACATAACTCAATCTAGTCCCGGACATTGCGCGTGTCTGAGCAATTGGGACCACGTCCTGTGAGCGCCGCGAGAATTTGTCCCGAGGCAGGAATCCTCACCTCGTGCCGGAACGAGTGTCCGGTCTCTTTTGCTCACATTTGTAGGTTTTTGGACACAAATTCACTGGCAACACACGGCGAAGACCGGCAGGCTTATGACACGCTGCCCATTCGCATTGAAGCGTCGCCGCATTCGACCGGGGGAGCAAAAGTGAACAGAATTTTGAAGAGTGAGGAACTTATGGTGACAGCAGGAGAAAACCGCCATGCCGGAGCAATTTGAGAACTCTGAAGCAACTAAATTGGAAGACGAGACGGTCTCGGACGCAACTGCTGAGAAAAGGATTGAACTCGTGGCCGAAAAAGCTGCGGAGAAGTCCACGAAAACCGAACAACGGTATGACAGAGATCACAATATCTTTTCGAAGTAACTTGCTCGTCGGAGCACTTCTCCTGTGATTGGCCCGTCATATGTGCGCAGCGTTCCAACGCTCGGGTGCAGGACCGGTAGCACATCTCCTCCATTCAACAGTCTTCCAAGCCTCCCGCTTGAAGCGGGCAGGCTGGCAGGAGCAAGAACAGGAGAGCATCCATCGTGACAGCGATTGCAGAGAAGCCCGAGCTGAAGCCTGAATTAAAGCACGACTCCGACCCAGTGTCCAAGGACGATCTGAAGACCCTCCCGATGCCGGAGTTGCAGAAGAAGTTGGGGTCGACCCCGGACGGCCTGAGCCAGGCCGAGGCTTCGAAACGGCTGACTCAATACGGACTCAACGAGATCACTGAGAAAAAGACCAATCAGCTTTTAAAATTTCTCTCCTATTTCTGGGGACCCATTCCGTGGATGATTGAAGTTGCGGTCATTCTATCGGCGGCTGTCCGGCATTGGCTTGATTTCTTCATCATTCTTCTTCTGCTCTGTTCCAATGCGGTGGTCGGATTCTGGGAAGAAAACCAGGCTGGTAATGCCATCGCGGCGCTCAAAGCGCGACTGGCGATTCTGGCAAAGGTTAAGCGCAACGGCAAGTGGCAGAACCCCAAGGCAAGTGAACTTGTGCCTGGAGATGTTGTCCGACTACGGCTGGGTGACATCGTACCGGCTGACGCGCGCTTGCTCGATGGCGACCCAATCGAGGTAGATCAATCCGCATTGACGGGCGAGTCACTGCCTGTAAACGCCAAGCCAGGTGCCGCTGTGTTCTCGGGATCGATCGTCCGACAGGGCGAAATCGATGCGATGGTGTATGCCACAGGAACAAACACCTACTTCGGCAAGACCGCTCAGATGGTGCAGGAAGCGAATACCGTAAGCCATTTCCAAAAAGCGGTGCTGAAGATAGGCGACTACCTGATAGTGCTGGCGGTAGCGCTGGTCGTGTTGATTCTGATCGTCGCGCTTTTCCGCGGCGACAAGGTTCTTACTACGCTGGAATTCTGTCTGGTGCTCTTGGTAGCCGCAATCCCGGTAGCCATGCCGACAGTGCTTTCTGTGACGATGGCGGTCGGTGCACGTCTGCTGGCGGAGAAAGAAGCGATCGTCACCCGACTTTCGGCGATTGAAGAGCTCGCAGGCGTGGACGTTTTGTGCTCGGACAAGACCGGCACGCTCACCCATAACAAACTGACACTGGGCGATCTCTTCACCTTGGACGGCATTGCACCGGACAAAGTTATTCTCTGGGCTGCACTGGCATCGCGAGCCGAAGACAAGGACACCATCGACCTTGCAGTGATCGGCGGAGTGAAGGACGACAAGGAGCTGAAGAGCTTTCAGGTAC
>JBAWFY010000616.1:0-1844 GCA_049592335.1 Occallatibacter sp. | reverse complement strand
GTATACGCTCACCGTCACTCCAACCACCGGCTCGCCGATCACGCAGACGGTCACCGTGGCACTCGATAGCGGCGTGACGCTCAATCCGGCAAGTCCTACGACAACCGCGGTGACGGACCAGATTCTCGGCATGAACCTGGCCGACTGGTACGACAACGCTGGGAATGCGAGCTCGATCATTCCTGCGTTTAATGGGGCGGGCATCAAAGCCATCCGGTGGCCGGGCGGTTCGTGGTCAGACGCCTACCACTGGGGATACCAGACCGGCAGCGGTTCGCTGGTTGCACCGTATTTGTGCAACTGCAGTTCCAGCCACCCGGATCAGTGCTCCGGTAATTTCACGGTAGGCAACGGTACCTTTTCCAACTTTGTCAGCAAGATTCCCCTGGCCGGCTCCTACGATCTGGCCCTGACTGCAAACTACGGTTCCAATGAAGCCTGCAACGGCCCGGGCGACCCCAACGAAGCGGCAGCGTGGGTGGCCGCGGCAATCACGGATGGCATCACGGTAAGCCACATGACGGTGGGCAATGAGGAGTACGGGACCTGGGAGACAGACCTGCACACCAAGCCCAATGATCCGGGCACCTATGCCAGCGCAGTAATTGGAGGGAGCGGCTATTTCGACCTGATCAAGGCCCAGAGCCCGACCACCGAGGTCGGCGTCGTTGTGGATGCTAACAACAACTGCTGCGCATCGGGGTGGGACAGCACGGTTCTCTCGGGCGCCAAGGGTTACTACGACTTTGTGGAATTCCACTACTACCCGCAGAATCCCGGCGGCGAGAACGACACTTTCCTGGTGCAGCAAGCGGCCCAGGAGTTCACCACGAACATCAACACCATCAAGAGCGAGCTCACGACCGCAGGCGAACCAGGTACACCGATTTACGTTGGCGAAATGGGCTCGGTCTCCTCGGACCCCGGCAAGCAGAGCTGGTCGATTACGCAGGCCCTCTACGCCGGCCAGCTTTTGGGCGAGATGATGAACGACGGCATCGCGCGCGGCACATGGTGGATCGGCTTCGGCAATTGCAATGGCACCGGAGCCAATGACAGCAGCTTGCTGTACGGCTGGCAGAACTTCGGCGCCTACAACGTCTTCTCCGACGGGTCTGAGGATTCAGGCTGCAATTACGGCGGCAATGCCGAGACTACTCTCGGCACCCCGTCGCCCACCGCCATCGCCTACCAGCTCTTCAGCAACGTCTCGGTATCCGGCGAGCACGTCATCGCTCCCACGGTCACCGGCGACACCACCAACGTGCGCGCCTACGCGGCCACGCACGCCGGCGGAACGCAAACGGCTCTGGTGCTCTTCAATTTGAACGAGACGTCGAGCGCGCCGGTGACGATCACGCTGCAGAACGAGAGCAGCGTGTCGCAAGTGACGGAGTATACCTACGACAAGGAGATGTACGACTACACCAACATCACGTGCGACACGGCTCCCACCTGCACCGTTGACCCGAACCACACCTACAACAACGTGGATTGGGTGACGGCCCCGGTCATGACAACGTTGAGTTCGCCATCGCCAACGATGACGGTGACGCTCACGCCCTGGAGCATGAACGTGTTCATCATCCAGTACTGACGAGCCTTCGTCCCGCGCCCTTCCTGCCCCGCGCAGGGCGGGCGCGGAAAACCTCGCGCCCGCCTTGACGGCGGGCATTTTTGCCGGCGTCCATAGGCGCCAATGCGGCGGTGGACAAGCTGCGGTTTGCGCCCGGAAATCAGGGCAGGGAAGAAGGCCGCGGTGGCTTTCAAGGCTGCGAATCGGGGCCGCGTGGAAATCGATTTACTTCGTGAGCGGGCCATGCGCGCAGAGCGCAGAGAAACGT
>JBAWFY010000615.1:0-2242 GCA_049592335.1 Occallatibacter sp. | reverse complement strand
AGGAAAATCGGCGCATGTGCTTCTCCTTCAATGGGGTTGCGAGAGCCTGAATCCATTCTCCACCGCCAACGGCGCGGGACAGGTTCAATCTGTAGCACGACTCCAGATTTCGTAATATGATTGTCTCATCTCGTAGCACGAATTAAGAAATCGTGTGACAATCGTCACAGGCGAGACACTAAGCCGCATTTAAGGTAACTCTATGCGTAGCAAACTCCTTGAAATCGTAGCACTCAGTTCATTTGCGCTTTTCGCGGGATTGCCGGCACAGGTTGCCGCGAAGGGGGGTACGCCGCTTGCCACGAATGATAAGGCTTCTTCGCCTCAGCTATCGGGAACCGTTGTTGACACGTCGGACGCGGCCATTGCCGGGGCAGACGTGCATGTCCTGAGCGCGGACGGTACTGTGCAAAAAACGGTGCATTCGGACACGAACGGAGCCTTCCTGTTTACGGGACTCGCAGCAGGCAATTATCGGCTCGTCGTAATGAGTCCTGGTTTCGAAACCAAAGAAATCGTCGTCACCATCGGCGACAATGAGGCGCCGGCCGCGCTCCGCATCTCCCTGGTAGTGGGCTCCTTGAGCACCACCGTCAATGTGCACGGCCGCGCGGACGACCTGATCGGAATCGCCTCGTCCGCCGGCCAGGTAACGGTGGGCGCAGAGGAACTCAAGAATCGTCCGCTTCTTCGCTCCGGAGAGATTCTGGAGACGCTGCCCGGCCTCATCATCACGCAACACGCCGGCGGCGGCAAGGCCAACCAATATTTTATGCGGGGCTTCAATCTCGACCACGGCACGGACTTCGCCATATTCATCGATGGGATGCCGCTGAATCTGCCGTCACACGCGCATGGCGAGGGTTACTCCGACATGAACACCGTGATTCCGGAGTTTGTGGAGCGGGTGGATGCCGAGAAGGGTCCTTACTACGCCGAAGCCGGCGACTACGGCTCGGCGGGAAACGCCCACGTGGTGATTTACAAAACTCTGCCCCAAAACTTCGCCCAGGTCGATGGCGGCATGTACCAGTTTGCGCGGTTCGTTTTCGGCATCTCGCGAAAGTTCTGGCGAGGCAACCTGCTCTACGGCGGCGAAGCGTACCACGATGGCGGCCCGTGGGTGCATCCGGACAATTACTACAAGTTCAACGGACTCATGACCTACAGCCAGGGCGGAGACAGCAACGGCTTCTGCGTTACCGCCCGCGGTTACGCCGGAACGCGCTGGAACTCTACCGATCAAATCCCCTATACGGCCGTACCTCTCGTCGGTTTCTTCGGCGCGCTGAACCCGGAAGACGGCGGCCACTCCCATCGTTACAGCTTGCAGGGCGAATGGCACCATAGAGGCGCGCATTCCGCAACAGAGATCATGGCCTACGGGTTCTATTACGATCTCAATCTCTTTTCCGATTTCACCTACTATCTGGTCGACCCCTACGAGGGCGACCAATTCGAGCAGCAGGACCGCCGCTGGGTGGCCGGCTTCGATTTTCGGCACACAATCTTCGGTCAATTCCTGGGCCGCAAGGCGGAAACCACGTTTGGTATGCAACTGCGCAACGATTGGATCCACAACGGCCTTTACCGGACGGAAGATCGCGTGCGTACGAGCAAAACGTACTATACCGCCAACTATCAAGGCGACTGCGATTCGAACGGTAACTGCTCCACGCTCGATCAGGTTGCGGTCTTGCCCGCGGCCACGGATCTGAACAAATTTACCGAGACGATCGCAAGTCCCTGGGTGTCGAGCAAGATCCAGTGGGCAAGCAAATTCCGCTCCATTCTTGCCCTGCGCGGCGATTACGGCAAAGGCATCGTCACCAGCTTTACCAACCCCACCAACCCCAGCTATCCCTTCGATCCCTACCCTGCCAACGTCAATCCCAATACTCACCAGTCGATCGCCAAGTTCCTGCCCAGCCCCAAAGCAAGTTTGATCTTCGGGCCGTGGGCCAGTACCGAAATCTATCTGCAAGGCGGATTCAGTTACCACACCAACGACGTGCGCGGCTCAACGCAACCGTATGAACCGGTTTCGCCGGACTATCCTTACTACAATTCGCGGACCCCGATTCCAGTTCCCTTCCTGGCCCAGACCAAGGGCGCGGAAGTTGGCGTGCGCACCGCGGCCGTCCCGCATCTGCAAAGCACCGTAGAAATCTGGTATCTGCACAGTAACTCCGAGTTGTTGCAGGACGGCGATACCGGAGGCACGACTCCCTCAATGCAATCG